>NZ_JBECOT010000021.1:0-67908 GCF_040104395.1 Pseudoalteromonas sp. BZA4 | reverse complement strand
CCATGGCGCTTTTTAAACAAGATACATCTAAGTCAGCTAGTATGGCGAGGAAAAAGAAAATGGCAGGGCTAGACGATGATTACCGCTCAACCCTGTTAGAGTCTGGGATTAAAATGCGCTAGCCGTGTTGATTTGATAAGCCACGCTTTGATTTTAAGTGACCGTCTTTATGACGCTCACCAGTACCAATGAACACCCCATCAGCCATTACCTTTACCACACCATCTGGTACAGGCTTACCAATCACGACTGTTTGACCATGACTAAATGCCACGCCCTGCTCTTGAGTAATCTCAATCACAGGTAAATCAACCAAAGCAGTATCCATTGGCAGTAATAGCTCATCGAGGTAGCTTGAAGGCGCAACATCGTCTGCTTTTGCTTGCTGTAGCTTTTCTTCAAGTTGCTCAAGAGTGACCATTTTCTCACTTGGGTAATGGCCAACTGCACTGCGATGTAACATGATGACATGCGCACCACAGCCAAGCTTTTCACCTAAGTCGTCAACAATAGTACGAATATAAGTGCCTTTAGACACATGTGCCGTCATTTGTACTTCGTTATTAGCTTCATCAAACTCATCAAGCGTTAAACTAAATACATTAATTTTTCGACACTTACGCGGCACTTCGATACCTTCGCGAGCATATTTATACAAAGGCTGACCTTGGTATTTAAGCGCAGAGTACATCGAAGGGTATTGATCCGACTCACCTAAGAAACTGGCAATTTGCTCAGCTAATTGTTCACGGGTGACCGATACGTCGCGCGTTTCAACCACTTCACCATCTGAATCAGAGGTCGTGGTTCGCTCACCAAGTTTGGCGCGTACAACATAGGTTTTGTCAGTATCAAGCAAGAACTGGGTAAACTTAGTCGCTTCACCAAAACAAATAGGCAGCATACCCGTCGCGAGCGGATCAAGCGCACCAGTGTGGCCTGCTTTTTGAGCAAAGTAAATTCCCTTTGCTTGCTGCAATGCTTTGTTTGATGAAATACCTTGCGGCTTATTAAGTAATAAGATGCCGTCAATAGCACGACCTTTACTGCGTCTAGCCATTAGTCTTTAGTGCCTTCTTCGCTGTCATCTTCGTCTACATGCTTGGCATTGTCTTCACGAATAACTGAGTCAACCAAGTTTGAAATACGCATACCTTCCATAAGCGAGTTATCGATCACAAAACGTAACTCAGGCATGATGCGCGCACGAATACGTTTACCTAATAAAGAACGAATATAACCCGTTGCTTCATTTAAGATTTTAGCGCTTTGCTTGGCTTTATCTTCATCATCAGTATTAAACACTGTGATAAATACTTTTGCGTAAGATAAGTCGCGAGATACCTCAACCGCAGACACTGTCACCATGCCTAAGCGTGGATCTTTGATTTCGCGTTGCAGAATAACAGCAATCTCTTTTTGAATTTGCTGTGCAACACGATCAGTGCGAGAAAATTCTCTCATTTCATTTCACTCTAAAATAATAACTTATTGATGTTAAAGAATAAGTTAATTTAATTACGAATACACAAATGGGGGCTAGGCCCCCATTTAAAATAGTGACTTAAACGAAATTAAAGTGAACGTTGTACTTCAACCGTCTCGAACACCTCGATTTGGTCGCCAACTTTAACATCGTTGTAGTTCTTAACGCCGATACCACATTCCATACCGTTACGTACTTCTTGAACGTCATCTTTAAAGCGACGTAGTGACTCAAGTTCACCTTCATAGATAACCACGTTATCACGAAGTACACGGATAGGCGCGCTACGCTTAACGATACCTTCAGTAACCATACAACCTGCGATTGCACCAATCTTAGGTGACTTGAACACGTCACGAACTTCAGCAAGACCAATGATCTCTTGCTTGAATTCTGGTGCAAGCATACCTGACATCGCTTGTTTAACTTCTTCAATCAGGCTGTAGATTACGCTGTAATAACGTAAGTCTAGGTTTTCTGACTCAATTACTTTACGAGCTGATGCATCAGCACGTACGTTAAAGCCAACAACGATTGCGTTTGACGCCGCTGCAAGCGTTGCATCAGTTTCAGTGATACCACCTACACCTGAACCAACAATCTTCACTTTAACTTCATCGGTAGAAAGCTTAGTTAATGAATCAGCGATTGCTTCAATTGAACCTTGTACGTCAGCTTTAAGAACGATGTTAACTTCTGATACATCGCCTTCAGCCATGTTCGTAAACATGTTTTCAAGCTTCGCTTTTTGTTGACGAGCAAGCTTCACTTCACGGAACTTACCTTGACGGTAAAGTGCTACTTCACGCGCTTTACGCTCATCTTTAACTACTGTTGCTTCATCACCAGCAGCAGGGATACCAGACAGACCTAAAATCTCAACTGGGATAGATGGACCCGCAGACTTGATGTCTTTACCGTTCTCATCTTTCATCGCACGAACACGGCCATATTCAAGACCACACAGTACGATATCACCTTGGTTAAGCGTACCAGACTGAACTAGGATTGACGCAACTGGACCACGGCCTTTATCAAGACGCGATTCAATTACAACACCTGCAGCCATACCTTCAGCTGGTGCAGTTAGCTCTAGGATTTCAGCTTGCATTAGTACCGCTTCAAGTAGGTCATCAATACCTAAACCTGTTTTTGCTGAGATATGAACGAATTGCGTGTCACCACCCCACTCTTCTGGGATAACGTCTAATTGTGCTAGTTCGTTCTTAACGCGATCTGGGTCGATGCCTTCTTTATCCATCTTGTTTACTGCGATGATTAAAGGAACGCCTGCAGCACGGGCGTGCTGAACCGCTTCTTTAGTTTGTGGCATTACACCATCATCCGCAGCAACGACTAGGATTACGATATCCGTTGCTTTAGCACCACGTGCACGCATTGATGTAAACGCGGCGTGGCCCGGAGTATCTAAGAACGTGATCATGTGACCATTTGTTTCAACGTGGTATGCACCAATGTGCTGTGTAATACCACCTGCCTCACCTGAAGCAACTTTTGCTGAACGAATGTAGTCAAGTGTTGACGTTTTACCGTGGTCAACGTGACCCATTACTGTTACAACCGGCGCACGAGGAATGGCTTTACCTTCTTCGCTACGGTCGCTTAGTACTTTCTCTTCTAATTCGTTTTCTTTAACGATGATAACCTTGTGACCCATTTCTTCAGCTACAAGTTGTGCTGTTTCTTGGTCAATCACTTGGTTGATGGTAACCATGTCACCCATCTTCATCATCGTTTTAACAACTTCAGCACCTTTAACTGCCATACGTGATGCAAGCTCAGCAACAGTGATTGTTTCACTGATACGAACTTCGTTTTTCACGTCTGCTGTTGGTTTTTGGAAACCATGTTGTAAAGACGTTGGTGCTTTCAGCTTACCTTTCTTGCCTTTAGGACCAGTAGACTGTTTCTCTTTTTGAGGTCCTTTTTTCTTTTTCTTACGACGAGCGCTTTGCTCTTCACGTGCATCAGATTCATCTTCTGCTTCACGTGCGTAAGTAGAAGTCGTAAGGTGGTGATCAGCATTTTCTTCACGCTGCTTACGCTCTTCTTCTTCCTTTTTCCAGCGAGCTTCATTTTCTTCAGCTAGCTTTCTTGCCTCTTCTGCTTGACGTTTCGCTTCTTCTTCAGCTTTTCTCAATGCGGCCTCTTCTGCTTCTTTTTGCAGACGCTCAGCTTCGGCGCGATCTTGTTCAGACTTAGCACTTTGCTCTGGGGTCATCTGCTTCTGTTTCGCTTTACGCTCAGCTTCAGCTTTACGTTTAGCCTCTTCTTTGGCTTTACGCTCAGCTTCTTCTTTCGCTTTGCGCTCTGCCTCTTGTTTCGCTTTAAGCTCCTCAGCTTCTTGCTGGGCTTTAAGCTCTGCTGCTTTACGTGCAGCTTCTTCTGCAGCTAAACGCTCTTCTTCTTGCTGTTGCTCAATGGCGCTTTTCTTAACGTAAGTACGTGTTTTACGTACTTCAACTTGCACAGACTTCGCTTTACCTGTAGAGCCAGTTACGCTTAGCGTACTTTTGCTTTTACGTTGCAAAGTCATGCGAGCTGGGCCTTCTGAGCCCGTGCCGCCGTGCTGCTTGCTCAAGTGATCTAGTAACGTCGACTTTTCAGACTCAGTTATCATATCACCTGCTTTTTTAGAAATACCGGCTTGTTCTAGCTGCTGTAGTAGTTTATCAACAGTTGTACCAATATCTCCGGCTAGTTTTTCAACATTTACTTCTGCCATAGTGTGTAATACCTCCGTTAATAAATTACTCGTCTGCGAACCAACAAATGTTACGCGCAGCCATAATTAGCTTGCCAGCTTCTTCTTCTGAAAGTTCAGTGATGTCTACTAACTCATCAATGCCTTGCTCAGCTAAGTCTTCAAGTGTTACTACACCTTTACTTGCCATAACAAATGCAAGGTGACGCTCTAAGCCTTCAAGCGCTAGTAGGTCTTCTGCAGGTTCTGCACCTTCTAGGCTTTCTTCAGTTTTAAGCGCTTTCGTTGTTAATGCGTCTTTTGCACGTGAACGTAAGATATCAACTGTTTCTTCATCTAAACCGTCAATTTCTAAGAATTCTGATGCCGGTACGTAAGCCACTTCTTCAAGTGTTGAGAAACCTTCGTTGATAAGTAAAGTTGCAAACTCATCATCGATATCTAAGTATTCAGTGAATAAGTTGATTAGCTTATCTGATTCAGCTTCGTTCTTCGCACGCATGTCATCAACTGTCATTACGTTTAATTCCCAACCAGTTAACTGGCTAGCAAGACGAACGTTTTGACCATTACGACCGATTGCTTGTGCTAGGTTATCGGCTTCAACAGCGATATCCATTGAATGTGTATCTTCGTCCATTACGATTGACGCAACTTCTGCTGGTGCCATTGCATTGATAACGAATTGCGCAGGGTTGTCATCGTAAAGAACGATATCAACACGCTCACCACCAAGCTCAGTTGAAACTGCTTGTACACGTGCACCACGCATACCAACACACGCACCTACTGGGTCGATACGTTTGTCGTTAGATTTTACCGCGATTTTTGCACGAGAACCTGGATCACGTGCAGCTGCACGTAGTTCAATCATCTCTTCGCCAATCTCTGGCACCTCAATGCGGAAAAGTTCCATTAGCATTTCTGGCTTAGAACGCGTTACAAATAACTGCGCGCCACGTGCTTCTGGCTTAACTTCGTAAAGAAGACCACGGATACGGTCACCTGGACGGAAGTTTTCACGCGGTAACATATCATCACGGTAGATAACCGCTTCAGCATTGTTACCAAGGTCAAGTACGATTGCATCACGGGTTGCTTTTTTAACAACACCTGTTACTAATTCGCCTTGTTGATCTTTGTATTCTTCAACCACTAATGCACGCTCAGCTTCACGTACTTTTTGTACGATAACTTGCTTAGCCATTTGTGTTGTAATACGGTCAAACTTGATTGACTCAATTTGTTCTTCAACGTAATCACCTAATTGTAGGCTTTCGTCTTCAACCTGAGCCGCTTCAAGTGTGATTTCGCTGTAAGGATTTTCTAAAGAACCATCTTCAAGAACTTCAGCAATCTTCCAACGACGGAATGTGTCGTAATCACCTGTTTTACGGTCGATTGATACGCGAACTTCGATTTCGCCATCGTGTTTTTTCTTTGTTGCAGTCGCTAATGCGAACTCTAACGCTTCAAAAATTTTTTCTTTTGGAACCGCTTTCTCATTGGAGACGGCTTCAGCAACCAATAATATTTCTTTTGCCATGGGTTATGCCTCGCTTGCCCTATTCCTTCGCACTCGAATTAAAACTTTGCGATGATGTTCGCACGTTCAATGTTACTAAGCATAATCATATGCTCAGCGCCATCTGCTGAAAGTGTGATCATATCACTGCTAACTGATACTAAATCGCCTTTAAAGTTACGACGACCATCTTGCGGAAGCTTTGTACGCACGCGTACTTCTTCTCCTTGCGCCTTCTCGTAGTGATCTTGTTTGAATAATGGACGATCAACACCAGGAGACGAAACTTCCAAATCATATTCATTTGTAATTGGGTCTTCGACATCTAAAATTGCGCTAACTTGACGACTAACGTCGGCACAATTGTCAACCGTAATCCCTGCATCGTGATCGATATAAACACGTAATGTAGAGTGGCGACCAGCTTGCACAAACTCAAGACCATGTAACTCAAAGCCTAACATTTCAACGGCCGGTGAGAGCATGGCTACTAAATCTTGCTCAAGTTTTGTCACGAAAATCCTCCATACAAACAAAAAAAGGGCATATAGCCCTGAAATACTGAGTTTAATAATGATTTAAAATCACCGCCAAGCAGATACAACAACGCCCCGAACCAAGCGGGGCGTCACACCTAAAGCATAAAACTGTGTGGCCTAGGGCCAAGCTTGGTTGCGAGTCAGTCACCTGACTAAATTAAACTAGATAGCCTAAACGCAAAACGCGCATTACCAGAATGCGCGACTTCATACAGTAAAAATTACTGTGCATACTAAGTACACTTACAATGCCTTAGCATGTATTTGGTTGCGGGAGCCGGATTTGAACCGACGACCTTCGGGTTATGAGCCCGACGAGCTACCAGGCTGCTCCATCCCGCGCCAATAGATATTAAAAGTAACTTAATATCATTTAATCGAGTGCTAAACACCTCAATTCAATGGCGGCTATTATAAGCATGTAGCGCTCAATTAGCAACCTTCCTACATGAATTAGTTAGACTATTTTTTGCCTAAAATTTTTATGACAGCCTTGTCATAAAATTTCCCATAACTGAAAATTCTCGTCTATATTTAGTCATATAATAAGAACAACCTATAGCTTTGGCTATTAAGCGATTTACTATGAGTCTATCTTCATTTCAAAAAAGACTGTTACTACAAGATATTGAATTGCTAAAACCGGATTTTCATCAGTTTACAAGCGCATATCATCGCAGTCTTAGTGCTCGTCAATTAACCATGACAGTGCCTGAGCAAGAAAGCATAACTAAGCGCAGCTATATTCTTTACTGTGCGCTCAACAAAGTAGTAAGCCACCTCGATGACTTACAGCAAGTCACGCCGTTTATTCATTATTTAGCGAATAACTTGAGCTTTTTAAACGTGTCATTTGAGGATATCGATACCCTTTGCGAAGCCTTTATTGATACGCGCAAGTCGTATATTCATCACATTAGTACGCAATTACATCAAGCTTGGCTGCAAGCTACGAGAATATTTGCCAACATCGTAAAAAGTTACTTGTTTGCTTATTCAAATGTGGTGTCGTTTAGCGCTTATTGCCCAGCACGCTTAAGCTCATAGCTTGGTCAATTCGCTGTTGAGCCTATCTATTTGTTTTTGTTCTATGGCGATTAAGGTGTTAAAACGACTCGTTAAAGCTGTCATTTTGTCAGCTAGTGCGTTATCGCTATTCGCATCAGCTAAATTACGTGGGCGGCTACTTAGTTGTTGCTCAAGCTCTGACATTTGCATGTTTAACTCACTTTGATAAGTATCTATTTTATTTTCATGCTCTGAAATTTTACGCATAATTTGTTTTGAGCGAATAAAACTAGCAACCTCATTATTAGCAACCGTATTTGCAGCTGAAGTTAACGTGTATTTTTCAGCCGTGAGTCTATCAATACTGCGCTGCTCACTGTCGATAAGCACGCCGTAACGCTCAGATACCGCGGTCATTTGTTTGGCGATTGCAGCTTGTTTTTTAGCCCCCACTAAGTTACGTAGCTGAGCATCTGATTGCTCAGTTAAAGCCACTATTTCCCTGTCCATTTTGAGCTTGAACGTATCAATTTTATTGTTATGTTCTGCTATTTGCGCATCGATTTGCTTTAAGCGGATATAACGGTCGACCTCTGCGGTATCTCTACCTGCTGATGCTTGTACAGCATTATCTGACGCGCCCGAAAGGTGTGGATTTTGTTCTTTAATGGTAATCAACTTGGCATCTTTGCCACAGGGCTGTTGGCTAAATTCAGCAACACCGTTTTTCTCACAGTGATAAACAGTGCTGTGGGCCAAAGGGCAAACTAACAGGCTTATAAATAGTAAATGTAAGTTAATTTTCATCTCGACCCTTCCTTAGTAATGACTCATTAAAAATGTCACTAATGTACTTTTTATAGACTATATTTATCGATCTATCTTTGTGATTGCTTCGTAGTTACCTAGATTACTTGCTGTAAAGGCTATTAGAAGTGCAATACACCACCTTAAGATTTATTTTTGGCGATCAACTTAATGCAAGCCACAGCTGGTTTAAAGAAAAATCACAACCAGACACGCTTTATGTCATCGCCGAATTAAAACAAGAAACCAACTACGTAAAGCACCACCTGCAAAAAGTGGTCGCCTTCTTTGCTGCAATGGAAAACTTTGCTAATGCACTAACAAAAGCGAATTTAAACTGCCTGCATCTGACACTCGATGACACACAAGATGATGACTCACTACCAGAGCTACTGACCCGATTAGCTAAGCATTATCAATGCCAGAATATTGAGTACCAATACCCAGACGAATATCGCCTTAAAAAGCAACTTGCAGACTTTTCACAGCAGAGCGAATTTAATGTCAATGCAGTTGATTCGGAACACTTTCTACTACCTTTTAATGATATTGACCAGCACTTTAAGCCAAATAAGCCGGTAAAAATGGAGTTTTTTTATCGTGCTATGCGCAAACGTTTTAATATTTTAATGGACGATGATAATCAACCTAGTGGTGGCAAATGGAATTTTGATCAGCAAAATAGAAACAAGTTAAAACCGAACGATCTTAAAGAAATCCCAGAACCTTTGTGTTTCGGTCACGATGTTAGCCACATTCTTAAACGAATAAAAAAGCACAAAGTAAACACCTTTGGTGAATGCAGCGAAACGTTAATTTGGCCAACCACACGCGCTGAAGCAAAGCAGTTACTCGAATTTTTTTGCGACCATTTACTGGTTCATTTTGGTCAGTTTCAAGACGCCATGACATGCCAGTCCCAGTACCAATGGTCTTTGTATCACAGCCGTTTATCGTTTGCCCTTAATACTAAAATGCTGCACCCGATGCAGGTCATCGAGCAAGTGTTAACTAGCTTTGATAAGCAAACTATTGATATTGCGCAAGTTGAAGGTTTTATCAGGCAAATTCTCGGTTGGCGCGAGTATGTACGTGGTATTTATTGGCAAAATATGCCTGATTACGCCAGCAAAAATGCCTTAAATGCAAAGCGTGCCCTACCCGATTATTTTTGGCATGGCAAAACAAACATGAATTGTATGCACCATGCCATTACACAAAGCCTGCAGACAGCTTATGCACACCACATACAACGTTTGATGATCACGGGTAACTTTTGCTTATTAACCGCTATTGAGCCAAGTGAAGTAGATGAATGGTATTTAGGTATTTATATCGACGCCATAGAATGGGTAGAAATGCCCAACACTCGGGGAATGAGCCAATTTGCTGACGGGGGATTAATTGCCACTAAGCCCTATGCAGCCAGTGGAAATTACATCAACAAAATGAGTGATTACTGCAAACATTGTAGCTACAACATTAAAGAAAAAGCCACTGAGGATGCTTGCCCATTCAACAGCCTATATTGGCATTTTATGTTAGAGCACGAACAACAGCTATCACAAAACCCACGTATCGGTATGATTTATAAAAACTGGTATAAACAGGATGAATCTGTACAGCAAGCCACTCTCAAACGGGCTAACTGGTGCTTGGATAATTTAGAAAAGCTTTAACAATAAAAAAGCCGCCTCAAATGAGGCGGCAAAACTAACTAGGGGAAACAATGCTGTTGGTAATTACTTGTTTTCGAGTAATTTACCATTACCGATTTCGATTTTACGTGGTTTTAAAGCTTCTGGAATTTCACGCTCTAAATCGATACTTAGTAAGCCATTTTCAAGGTCTGCACCAAGCACTTTAACGTGGTCACCTAATTGGAATTTACGCTCAAAGTTACGCTCAGCAATGCCTTGGTGAATGAACTTACGTTCAGCATTATCTTGTTTATCAGCTTTAGTACCGCTGACTTTCAATGTGTTGTTTTCTGACTCGATGGTCAATTCACTGTCACTAAAACCTGCTACAGCCATAGTGATACGATATTTGTCTTTATCGAGTGCTTCGATGTTGTACGGAGGAAAACTTGGCTGCTTGTCTGTGCGAGCTGCCGCATCCATTAATGATGCTAAATGATCGAAACCGATGAATGAACGATAAAGTGGTGATAAGTCTACTGTACGCATAATTATATCCTCATATTTAAGCGATATTTTGTTAGTACTCTTCTATTGAACCAGTGCTAACAAAGTTAAATTAATACTATATATTTCAATTACTTTAGTTTGTTTGGGACCCATCAGGCGTCCTCATTAAACTATCTATGGGCGGGTAAAATCTTTTCAAGATTTTTAGCAAAAAAAATTGCACTTTTTTTAAGTTAATTGAAATTTTAACACCCTCAAACTGGTCTGAATAAGTTGATTTTAAAGGGCTAACAACGTACAAAATAACAATGAAAAAAAATCCAACTTTTTTAAAAAAATTTATCAGTGCGCTAAAAAATGTCGTGTTAATGGCAGTCGTAGTGTATGCCGTAACCGCATTTCAGCAACGTAATTTACTCTCAACTGATAAAACTCCTGCCCCCTATTTTAATTTAGCCACGCTAAAAGACCCAACAGAGCGGATGACCATTGTACAATTACAAGGAAAGCAAACAGTGGTGTATTTCTTTGCACCTTGGTGCTCAATTTGTCGCTACAGTATGCCAAATTTAGAAAAGGCTCATCAGCAAGGTAAGTTAAATGCCATAGCAATTGCCCTCGATTACCAAAATATTGCTGAAGTTAAACAGTTTACTGATTCACTCGAATTAACAATGCCGGTGTTACTTGGCAGTAAAAGTACAGGTCAAGATTATAAAATCAGTGCCTACCCAACTTATTATGTTATTGATGAGCAGTTGGCCATTACTGCGCATTCTATGGGTTACTCAACAGAACTTGGCCTCAGGATGCGCACACTTGATTAGCTCAATCGCATTTAGTGAGAAAAAACAGAACAGTGCAATCGATTTTATGCGCTGTTTTTATTCATTTAATCCGTTAAGATGATAAACACATTCAAATCGAGGAGAGCGATATGTTAACTGTAATTTTTGGCCGTGAAGGCTGCCCATACTGTGTTCGTGCAAAAGACGTTGCTGAAAAACTAGCAAATGAGCGTGACGATTTTAAATACCGTTATATCGACATCATTAAAGAAGGCATCAGCAAAGCAGATTTAGAACAGTCTGCAGGTAAACCTTGCCCAACCGTACCACAGATTTTTATTGACCAAGCCCACATTGGTGGCTTCACTGAATTCGAAGCATACGCTAAAGAAAATTTAGGGTTATATCAATAAATTGTAAACGTGGTTGATTTTGGTAATTTTGAACTGATTAAATTATGACCAACATCAACCACATACAAATTAGTTGTAATTTATACAAGCAATTGCATTGTATTTCCTATACAATGCGCGCCTCTTTAAATTCGTTGAGGCGTATTAATGTCAGAACCAGTCACGTTTGAATCTCTAAATCTTTCTCCTGCAATCCTTAAAGCAGTTGAAGAGTTGGGTTACAAGACTCCATCTGAAATCCAAGCTCAATGTATACCGTTATTGCTAGAAAGAAAGGACGTACTGGGACTAGCGCAAACGGGTACAGGTAAAACAGCAGCATTTGCACTGCCGTTACTAAATAATATTGACCCGTCTGTGAAGCAGCCACAGATCCTTGTTTTAACGCCTACGCGTGAACTTGCGATCCAAGTAGCTGAGGCATTCGAACAATATGCTAAGCATACTCGTGGTGTTGAAGTTTTAGCCCTTTATGGTGGCCAAAGCTATAGCATCCAACTAAGTGCACTTCGTCGTGGCGCGCAAATCATTGTTGCAACGCCAGGTCGCTTAATTGACCACATTAACCGTGGCACAATCAAGTTTGAGAGCTTACAAGCCCTTGTTCTTGATGAAGCAGACGAAATGTTACGCATGGGCTTCATTGATGATGTAGAAAGCATCATGGAGAAAACGCCACGTGAAAAGCAAACATGTCTTTTCTCGGCGACCATGCCTAAGCAAATTCAAAATATCAGCAGCAAGTACATGAATGAGCCTGAGCAAGTTCATATTTCTGCGCGTAACTCAACTGTATCAACGGTTGAGCAAGTATTTTGGAATGCACACGTACACAAAAACAAAGCAATCGTTCGCTTCTTAGAAGCAGAACAATACGATGGTGCAATTGTTTTCGTACGTACACGTAACGACACGGTACAGTTAGCTGAATTACTTGAGCGCGAAGGTTTCTCTGCGGCACCACTTAATGGTGACATGAACCAACAAGCACGTGAACGTACAGTAGATCGTTTGAAAAACGGCCTAGTTGATATCGTTATTGCAACAGACGTTGCTGCACGTGGTCTTGATGTAGACCGTTTAAGCTTAGTAATTAACTACGATATTCCACAAGATTCAGAAGCCTACGTTCACCGTATTGGCCGTACTGGTCGTGCGGGTCGTCAAGGTAAAGCGATTCTTTTCGTAAAACATAACGAGCGTTATTTACTTAAAAATATCATTCGTCATACGAAATCTGATATCGCACAAGTTGATTTACCAACAGCTAAAGTTGTTGAAGAAAAGCGTATTAAAGCGCTTCAAGACAAGCTTACAATTGCTCTTGAAAACAAAGACATCACTTTCTTTAATCAAGTTGCTGCTAACATGGCAGAAAAACTTGAGCTAAGTACTGAAGATTTAGCAGGTGCATTACTTTGTTTAGCGCAGCAACAATCACCAATCAAGGTTGAAGAAGTTAAAGTTCAACCACGTGGCGAACGCAACGAGCGTCGTCGCAATGAACGTGGTGATCGTGGCGACCGCCAAGGACGCGAGCGTAAACCTCGTGAGCCGCGTGAGCGCAACAGCCGTAACATGGGTCCTATGGATACTTACCGTATCGAAGTAGGTCGTGAGCACGGTGTACAAGTTAAAAATATCGTTGGTGCGATTGCTAACGAAGCTGATATCTCAAGCAAGTTCATTGGTGATATTCGCTTACATGACAATCACAGTACGGTACAGTTACCACAGAACATGCCAAAAGATGTGCTTGATCACTTCCAAAAGGTATTTATCTGTAAACGTCCGATGAATATGACGCTAACGCAAGACCAAGGTCCTGCGGCTCCTCGCTCTGAGCGCCCAAGTGGTGATCGTGGTGATAAGAAGCGTAACTTCAAAGACCGTGGCGAAAAACGTGGTGGCCCTCGTAAAGAGCGTCGTCCAGTGAGCTTCACTGCGAACTAAACGAAGCTGTAAGCTGTAAGCTGTAAGCTGTAAGCTGTAAGCAATAAAAAACCTTGTCATGAGAGTGACAAGGTTTTTTTGTGTCTGTAGTAAAGCTGTCAGCCATCAGCATCAGCCTTCAGTTTTTTAAAGCCTCACGCTGGATGGCTTAGGCTTTGTTAGTTTAATCCTTATGAGCCGATGGCTGGGTATGCGTAGCTTGATTGTAAGCCAAGAGGGATACCTAAGCCCCAGTACGCGAGTAAGAAGATACTCCAACCGATTAAGAAGGCGATTGAATACGGTAACATCATCGCAATTAAGGTGCCGATACCGGTGCCTTTAACATACTTTTGGCAGTACACAACAACCAGTGGGAAGTATGGCATTAGTGGCGTGATGATATTCGAGCTTGAGTCACCTACACGGTACGCAGCTTGCGTCAAATCAGGTGAAATACCCAGTTGCATCAGCATGGGTACAAAGATTGGCCCTAATAGCGCCCATTTTGCCGAGCTTGAGCCAACAAATAGGTTCACGAATGCCGTTAAGAAGATAATGCCTACTACCGTGACTGAGCTTGGCAGAGCCATTGCTTTTAATAGTTGCGCACCTTCAATTGCAAGTAATGCACCTAGGTTTGATTTACTAAATGCAGCAATAAATAACGCACAGAAGAACGCCATAACAATATAGTAAGCCATGCCGCTCATCGCTTTACTCATTGCATCTATCATATCTTTAGAGCTTTTGAAGGTACCCACGGCAAAACCGTAGACGGCACCAGGGATCCAAAACAGTAAGAAGATAAGTGGCACAATTGATTGCATTAATGGCGAGCGGAAATTAGTTAACGAGCCATCACTGCTACGCATTGCTGAGTCGGCTGGCGCTGAGACAAACCAAAGTAGAGCAAGGCCTGCAATCATCACAGTGCTTGCAATATAAAACGCACGCTTTTCATCACTGCGTGCTTCATCAAAGGCAGGTAGGTCTTCGGTATCTCCATCAAGTGGCGTGTTTTGTAAACGTGGCTCGATGATTTTATCTGTGATATACCAACCTAATAAGATAATAAATAAGCTCGAAGCTGAGGTGAAAAACCAGTTATTAAGCGGGTTAATCGCCATATCTGGGTTAATAATTTGCGCCGCACTTTGGGTAAAGCTTTGCAGTAACGGGTCAATCCCTGACGGAATAAAGTTTGCGCTAAAGCCACCACTTACCCCAGCAAACGCAGCTGCAATACCAGCAAGCGGATGACGCCCCATCGCATAGAAGATAACTCCAGCAAGTGGAATAACTAGTACGTAACCGGCATCAGTTGCAGTATGGCTGACAATCGCCACTAAAATAATAGACGGTGTTAAAAGCTGCTTAGGCGTTACTTTTAACATTAATTTAAGGCCGGTATTGATAAAGCCAGAATGCTCAGCAACACCAACACCTAACATAGCAACCAGCACTACACCAAGCGGCGCAAAGCCAGTGAAGGTTTTCACCATCGAAGATAAGAAGGTGGCAAGGGAATCCCCTGCTAATAGGTTATTTACAACGATGGCTTCGCCGGTGCGCGGGTCGATTGCATCAAATGTAGTGCCCGAGAAAAGCCAAGATAAAAACCAAATAAGTAGCATTGCGACTAAGAATATAATCGCCGGATCAGGCAGCTTGTTACCTACCCTTTCTATGGTATTTAGAAAACGTGCGATTGCACCACTTGGTGCCTGCACATCATTATTGTTATTCATTTTCAAATTCCCTGGAAAAATATCTCGTTAACCTTAACGTATCTAACTACTAAGGTAAATTTTAAGTTAATGGAATTACCTGATAAAGGTAAAGTGATAATGTAAAAAAAGCGACACAGGTCGCTTTACAGAATTTTATTTAATTAGATTAGGCTGCAAGAGCTTTAACTTCATCCCATAAGCGCACAACAAGCTCTTTATCTTCTTCGTTTAACTCACCGTTGCGATAAGCTTTAACTAGGCTAGATTCAACTTGATTATTTAACTCATCAATCGATAAGTTTAATTCTTCTACTTGTGCATAGCCTACAGCTAAGTCAAAGTGACCACGTAAATAGCCACCAGCAAATAGCTCGTCGTCAGTTGCTTTATCGACTAAATCATCAAAATATTGCTGCGCTGCATCAATATAACTTACTAAACTCATTGTTACTTCTCCTCTGGGTGCAGCCCATCTTGATGACCCACTGCATACATAATATGGTCATTGAAACCTGTGGTTACGCGAATATAACCACTTAATTCATCGTCTAACTCACTATCACCCGTATCGGCAATCAGTGGTCGGCCATTTAAGGCCTGTAATTTAGTTTTAGTAGCCACCACAATAATGTTGTCGCGACCAATGGCACGAATAAGTGCAGGGCTTAATTGCTGATTACCTCGGCCGAAGATATGGCCTTGGCCACCAATTAAGGTGATCACCAATTTGGTTTCTTTACCTTGTGTAAGTTCAAGTAATTGCTGAGCAGTTAAATCCTGCGCGATAAGCTCTTGGTCTGCCACTAAGTCTACACCCAGCAAGGTATTTTCAAGACCCATTTCTTCCATAATTGCCGCGACTGTAGAACCACTGCCCATCACATATAAGCAGTCTTCATCCATTTCACTAACAACATAGGCAGCTATATCGGCAAGCACTAATTCATCAGTTTCTTTGCCGCCATTTTTAACTGCCTGTACATAACGTACTTCACTCGGCACTTGCATTTCACCATAGCGCTTAGCTTTTACCGTGCCTTCGCGAAATGCTTCTTCGTCGATATCCATCACATCAGCATCACCAAGGCTGACAAGTTCACCTTTAACTAGCATCTCAACAACACGCCCAGCTGCTTTTGGGGTAATAGCATAAACCCCAGAATGAATTTTACAGCCTGCAGGAATACCTAATACAGGAGTGCTATCGCCAACCGCATGGCAAATATTACGGGCAGTACCATCGCCACCCGCAAATAAAATAAGGTCGACACCTTGCTCAACTAATAGCTTGGCAGCCTGCTCTGTGTCATCTGGAGTGGTGATATCGTTTGTTTGGTAAATAACTTGGCTTTGAAAGCCTAGTTGCTTTGCCGTTTGCTCGCCCATTTCACCGTTTACAGTGTAAATGATTAAGTCATCTTGATGGGCAAGCAGCACTTCAAGTGCCGCTCGAGTGCGTAAGTTTGCTTTTGGCTCAGCACCAAGTTGCATTGCTTTCGCAGCGGTATCTGCGCCATCACTGCCCTTTAGTGCGACACTGCCACCTAAGCCGGCAACCGGATTTACAATCAAACCTAATTTAAACTGCATCAGATAAAGCTCCTGGGTTGCCATGAAAATCGCGCTGCCACGTAAACTGAGCAGCCGTTAGTGGCCATGGGGTTTTATAGAAATCACTCAATGCTTTAAGAAGTGCTGTCGTGCGCTGATTAAAGCCAGATGCTAAAAAGCTCAACACTTGCTGGTGAACTCGCGCTTGAAAATCGAATCGACAGGTTTGCTCGCCATTTAAATTATCAACCGATACATTAAAATCAAAACCTGCTGCAGTACTGAGCGCCCATTCGATAGCTTGGGGCTTTACTTCAACTGCTTCAAATTCAGCTTGCTGGTGCTTATCACGACCATCTGGGCAATACCAATAGCCATAATCTTCTTTTAACCGACGTGCCTCACCAGCCACCAGCCAATGGGCAATTTCGTGCAAAGCACTGGCATAAAAACCGTGGGCAAACACAATTTGGTGATAAGGCGTTTGCTCATCAGCAGGTAGGTAAATAGGTTCATCATCACCTTTGATCAAACGCGTGTTATGGCTTTGATAAAAGGTGCTTTCAAAAATAGCGATTAAGTCAGCAATCTGATGCATACGGCTTGAATTCATCTCGTTAAAAGCGTCACTAAAAACGAGGCGAATTGTACGGACTTTTCACTCTAAAGTAAAAGCAACCGCCCTCAGTTACAGGTATTTTGCGATATCAACATCATCGATTTGTTCTGGGTTTAAATAGCGTTTTGCATATTCAAGGTAAATACCTGAAGTTAAGAACAATTTAAACACATCTTCATCAACATGCTGATCGGCTACCATCTTGGCTAAAATATCAATGGCAACACTGAGTGGCTTGGCTTTTTTATAAGGTCTATCGGCTGCTGTTAATGCTTCAAAGATATCAGCTAGCACCAGCACACGCTCAGGTATCGATAAATCATCTGCAGATAACTTACGCGGATACCCCGTGCCTTTTAGAGTTTCGTGATGGGTCGAGGCATAACGTGGCACCCGTGCTAACTCTTCAGGGAACGGCACATTATCGAGCATTCGAATAGTGCTGATAATATGCTCATTAATTTTAAAGCGGTCTTCGTTTGTTAACGTACCGCGCTGAATTTGCAAGTTATACAGCTCACCAAGATTATACTTGTATTCAGGAATGCTTACTTTAATGCCTAAGCGCTCGTCATACTCAATAGGTTTATCATGGGTGATCAGATGTTCAGGCTTATCTGAAAGTAGCTTTTCAGTAACAGGCAACTGCTCATCGCTGCTGTGAACTCGCAGCTCTTCAACTGGAGAAAGGCCTACCTTATCGTTAAAATGTCGCTGCCACGTTATGTTACTTAGCGCCTCTAAACGCTTAAGACTTGCTTCATCCATAAATTCGCCACCCACATTGCAAGCTGCGATAAACGAAAAATCACTGCGTAATTCTGCTTGGCGTTTGCCAAGCTCAGCCTCGAGCTCAGGTTGCTTTTCTGGTGAACTTTGCAATGCTTTTAAATAAGCGATTTCTGCATCTCGCCACAGTACTTCAAAACGTGTACGCACTTCATGAATACGGTTATAAATGGTTTCTAACTTAGTGCCTTTGTCGACGATATGCTCTGGGGTGGTGATTTTACCGCAGTCATGTAGCCAAGCCGCGAGGCTAAACTCTCTTAACTCGTCTTTATTTTTAAAGGCAAACTCTTTAAAAGCGTGTTCATTGGAACTTGAAGCCGCTTTGGCCAGCATAATGCCCAGCTCTGGTACACGCTCGCAGTGCCCTGCTGTATAAGGCGATTTATCATCGATGGCCTGCGCAATAAGCTCAATAAATGATTCCATTAAGGCTTTTTGATTTTGCTCATGCTGCTGAATAGATTGACTCATTTGCACCATAGAGGTGGCCAGGTTATTGATTTCTTTAATATTGCTTTTTAACGTTGAAACTTGGTCAAACTGACGGCGCTTTATCTTTAAGTTTTCGCCCTCTAAGGTCTTAATAGGTGCAACAATGGGTGAGGCAAAAAACCACGACACCGGCAATACCATAATTAAGCATGCGGCAGTGATAAAAATAGAGAGCTTAATTTTCTCACGGGTAGAGCTTAGTACCCCCTCTTTCGGAACCACTATCGCTAAGTAATCGCTATTAATGCCCCCTTCTGAAAGCGGAGTGATATACACGTACTTTTCAATGCCATTTAGGGTCATCAAACGTAAATGGGCAAAGTTTGTTTCATCTGTAATTAAAGTTAGAAACTCAGGATATGGCACAGTGCCAATAACTTGTGTTTGCTGACTGGCATCGCTCACTAACCATTTTCGCTCGAGTGCCGCAATGTACGAATTTGGCAACTGAGTGATTGCCATATCGATTAAGTCTTTAAGCGCTGCATCCTCTGGATGAAACAATAAATGCAGGGTATCGGGTAGTAGATCGTGGCTATAACTATCAAGCTGATTGTACTGAATACCATCAATAAAAAACTGCTTTTGGGTGTACTTGAATACCGCCTCGTTGTCTAAACCAGCATAGACGCGCCCTTGGCTTACTGCATCAAGCACCGCTTTAGTACTAGGTAGCTCAACAATATCGATGTCGGGAAAGTGCTCTTTGATCACGTTAATCACCGACCAGCCCTCGCCAATAGCCAACTGTTTGCCCGCTAACTGCTTCATAGTAACAACGGGTGTGGAACCTTTTGCTGTAATGATACTGAACGGTAAGGTCGCCATAGTTTGACTCATAAGACCAAGCGGCTCATTGGCAGGCGTTTTAAAAATAGGCTGAATAATGTCTATTTCATCTTTTGCAAATTGGCTTAAAAACTCAGCCCAGGTAAAGCCATTAATAAAAGTCACCTTAATTCCAAGTAACTCAGCCAAACCATTAATATAATCAATACTATAGCCTTTTGAGTTTCCGCCAACACTAAAGTCCATTGGTGGCCAATTGGTTTCGTTAGAAACACTTAAATAAGGGTACTTCGCCAATACACTTTGCTGATCTTCAGTAAGAGCTAGCTTTTCAAGCCTTGGCAATAGTAAGCTATTTTTTTGTTGGTTAGAGGCAACAATTTCACCTTCTTTGTTGTAAATATACAGCTCACTTAAATACTGGCTGCTCATTTTACTTTGCTGTTTACTTAAATACTCAGAGATGCTCGATAGGCTCACGTCTAACGCCAATACACTATTTTCTCTTGCCGACTTTATCGAATAGGTTTGCCCGGGAGCTTGCAAGTGAGTGAAAAAATACGGCTTGGTTTTATTGACTCGGGTCGAGTTTGCTTGCTTAAACCACAAACGCTCTCGCGGATCATAGCTGGTACTCTTTGTTTGAGAGATACGCAAATTAAATTGCTGATCAAAGTAATGAGTGTGCTGAATACGCTCTGCACCTTCACCGCTAATATGGATCACTACCCAACGATCCGCTTCGATGGCTTGCAACTGCTGGCGAACAATTTCACTACTTTCTAAATTAATTAACTCATAAAAGTCACCATTTTCATAGCCGACATATAAGGCATAAAACAATGGATTGAGCTGCATGATTTCGCTCATGACATCTCTCAGTTCACTTTTATCTACGCTGTCGGCGCTGATAAGGCTGCTGTTTTGTACCATCACACTTAATGTGTTTTCTGACTTTTCATTCACCCCAGTAAGGTAATCAGCAACGGAGCCGGTGGCTAAATTAAAGTTTTTAACACTGGCTTCTAAAGCCATTTTTTCACTGAAATAATATTGCAGGCTAATTGCAATCAGAGCTGTTAATGAGGTGGCTAATACGAACACCGCGACAACGGTAAGACGAATCGAAAAACGAATTTTTTGTTTAAGTTTTTGAAAAGCAGATACCAGCACTTATGCATCTCCTTGCAATGCTTTGTTCGTAAATAATATTAGCTTGTATAATCTTTATACACCAATAACTTTGTATTACAAACAAAAACACTGCAATATTAGCCTAAAGCATAAGCAAATAATTATCTTAGATATTTTTGAATATCGACCGAATCGATTTGCGACTCATGTAAAAACTGTTTTGCATATTTTAGGTATATGCCTGAAGTTAAAAAGAGCTCAAATACGTCACGGTCAATGTGATCGTCATCGACCATTTTCGCTAAAATATCAATAGCAACACTCAGAGGTTTCGCTTTTTTATAAGGTCTATCTGCCGCGGTTAATGCTTCGAAGATGTCAGCAAGTACTAACACACGTTCAGGTATTGATAACTGCTCAGCGGTTAATTTTCGTGGATAACCGGTGCCTTTTAAGGTTTCGTGATGGGTTGACGCATAACGCGGAACTTTCGCTAATTCTTTAGGGAATGGCACACTACCAAGCATACGAATTGTGCTGATCACATGCTCATTGATCTTAAATCGGTCTTCCGCTGTTAACGTGCCCCGCGCCACCGACAAGTTATACACTTCGCCAAGGTTATATTTATATTCAGGAATGACCATATTAATGCCCAAACTCTCTGGGTACTCAACGGCCTTTTCGTGTGGAATTAAATCACTTGGCTTATCGCTTAGCAGTGACTCTTCGACAGGTAAATGCTGACTCTTCAAATCAGCCATACGCATTTCTTCAAGGGGTGATAAACCTAAACTTGCGTCAAAATGGCGCTGCCACTTAATGCTAGCAACCTCATGTAAACGAGACAGCTGCGCTTCATCCATAAACTCACCACCAACATTACAGGCAGCAATAAAGCTAAAGTCTGCGTGTAACTTTTCAGTTTGTTGCTCAAGCTTTTGCTCAAGCACAGATTGCTGCTCTGGGTGCGCTAATAGTTGTTCATAGTAAGCAATTTTTGCATCACGCAGCAGCACTTCAAATCGGGTGCGTACTTCATGAATACGGTTATAAATGGTTTCGAGCTTAGTGCCTTTATCAACAATATGCTCTGGTGTGGTGATTTTACCGCAATCGTGCAACCAAGCTGCTAAACGAAACTCGCGTCGCTCATCTGGGGTTTTAAAGCTGAACTTAGAAAACGCCTCATCTGTTGAACCTGATGCTGCATCAGCAAGCCAAATACCCAGCTCTGGCACCCGCTCACAATGCCCTGCCGTATAGGGAGATTTATCATCAATGGCTTGCGCAATAAGCTCAACAAAGGACTCCATCAACGCTTTTTGTGAATTTTCATGTTGCTCAATGGAGCGACTCATATCGACCATCGAACTGGCTAAATAATGAATTTCTAGAATATGGCTCGAAAGCGTTGAGACCTCATTGTAGTCGCGCTGTTGAATTTTTTTATTTTCACCCACTAGTTTAAGTATTGGGTTAACAATTGAAGAGGCAAAAAACCAAGAGACGGGCAGCAGCAAGAGTAAAAATAAACCCGTGACTAAAATTGAAATACGTATTTTTTCTTTAATTACCGCTAACACATCATCTTTAGATACCAGTACGGTAAAATAATCTACTTCATCAGATTGCATATCGCTACTGAGCGGCAGAGGCAATACAAACATGTACTTTTCTATGCCCTTTTCTTGCACGCTTAGCATTTTACCAAATTGATGCGCTTTATTAGCAAGCCCAGATTGCTGCTCATCTAATTTAACTAACTGGGATAAATCAGCAAAACTATGCTGGTGGCTTTGATTTTTACTGCTCGCAATAATCTCGCCATCACCCCGATAAACATACATTTCACTTTCAACCAAGTGCTTCATTTTAGTTTGTTGCGAGGTTAAAAAATGATTCAAACTTGCACTGGCAATATCAATCGCCAATACATCACCCGTTTGTGCTGACTTTATTGCATAGGTATATCCTGGTACATCAAACACGTTAAACACGTACTGCTCGGTTTTCGTCACCGAAGTACTGGTTGCATCCTGAAACCAAACACGGGTTCGCGGGTCGTAATCTGTCGCTTGCGTGTCTCTTTTACGAACAGTGAGCGACTCATCTAAATACGTGGTTACTTGCTTACGATCGCTGCCCTGCCCTGTAATTTGATACACCAGCCAATGATCGTCTTCATCAAGTTGAAACGATGAAGGAAGCTTGGCATAGCCTTTTAAATTAATAACCTGTAATAAGTCGCCATTAGCATGACCAAGAATAAGCGAATAAAAGTCTGGATGGCGCGTTAAAATTTCGAGCAATACATGCTGTAAAATCTCTTTATTATCTTGGCTATTCGAAAATAATCGCGTGTCGTGGATCATCACGCTTAAGGTATTGTCGGCACGATGGTTGATTCGGGTGATGTGATCGGCTATTTGCTGGCTAGTTTGTTTAAATTGTTCTGATTTAGTTTGCAGTATCAGCTTTTCACTAAAGTAATAATGCAAACTAATCGCCACCACGCCTGTGAGTAAACTTGCAAGGGCAAATACCAGCAAGACACTGGCTCTAATTGAAATTTTATACCCTTTATCGTGGCGTGTTAGCATTCGCGACTCCTTGCTTGCTAATATAAGAAAATAATATGATTAAAGATTATACCGAAATGACTATAAGGTACATGTTTTAACGCATAATTAAGCTATTAAAGTTTAATAACTAATTGATTACGTCCTGCATCTTTAGCCTGATAAAGTGCAGCATCAGCTCTTGATATAACTGATTTTTGCTCCTCTTCTCTCATCACAGTTAAACCAAAACTGGCGCGAATTGGTAAAGATAACTCACCAACTTCGCACATTTCACTGTTCAACCTTGAGATCATACTATTAATAATAACCGTTGCATCTGGCACAGAGCATAGTGGTAGTACAATTACAAACTCCTCTCCGCCAAAGCGATACACATCATCAGAAGTACGTAGTGAGTGAGTTAAAAAAGCAGAAAAACGTTGTAATACAACATCCCCCACCTCGTGGCCATGGGTATCATTCACACGTTTAAAATAATCAATATCAGCCAAAATAACACAGACCTGTTTTGACTCACCTTGTTGCTGCTGAGTGAGCCTTTGGTACTCTGGGAAAGCATTATCAAAAGCGCGGCGGTTAGGCAGTTGAGTGAGTGAGTCTTTGAGTGCTTGGGTTTTCATTTCGTGAGCAAGTTGCGCAAGCTGAGTATTCCTTACAAACAGCTCCCTACGGATAATATGCTCATGAGCAGCCATAATCATGCCTGCTAAGTTGGCCGCAACATGCGCTAAAATAACCATATAAAGGGAGTGGCTAGAGATGTCTTTATTAAAATAGATAACAGAGATAGCAAGGGCACTATATGAAATACTTAAAAATACCGATAACTTAATTGATACTAGGGTCGAAAAATAAAATGTGATCAAAATGATCACATCAAAAAACATATGAAGAATGTAAAAACGTTCATAAGTAATAGCCATAAACTGCATATTCAAAAATAAGAAAAGCATAAATACAGATATTACCAATCGAAATAACTGGATTGTTTTAATATAACTCAGACCAAATGCACTCAAAACACATACTGAAACCATAATTGTTCGGCCTGTTAGAGCAATATCTGGCCAATATGAAGCTTGAATAATCATCTTATCGAAGAAGGTTACAAGCGTGGTAACTAATGCAATTATGCAGCACAAAAACTGCGCTATCTTTTTATCTTGCGCGAATTTACTTTGTAAAAATATTTGCTCTACCTGCAGCGACTTAAATTGACAGGCATAGCGCTCAATCGACATATCTTCGTTTAATAATTTTGCTGCAAAAGCGCCCATAAATAAATGCCTACTACGAAAGGAAGTGAGGGGTGTTCGATTAAAGAGCAACTACTCTAGTATAGAGTGTATGCTCACTAATTAAACTAGTATTTTTGTATAAAAATACGACAAAAAACCCCAAATAAAAGTATAGTAGACAATAATTTAAATAGGAAAATATTCTAAATTTCAGTTATTTAATTTCTTCACCTGCTTCATCACAGTCTACAATATCGGTTTCTTTTAGGGCTTCGCAGATCCAACTTTGCATTACCGGGCAACTAAGTACGTGCTGGCAATAAACTTGTGCAGCATGCGAAAGCGTAACCTGATAGGTTTTAAAGCGCAGCACCACAGGTGCAAACATCGCATCAACAATAGAGAACTCTCCAAATAACCAGGTATTAGGGTAACTTTGCTGCTGAGTAGAGAATATCTCATCGATACGTGCAATGTCTTTTTTAGCTTGCTCTGATAATTCAACATGCCTTTTAGCGCGGATATTCATTGGCATTTCATTACGAAGTGCAGCAAAACCAGAGTGCATCTCAGCCGCTAGACTGCGCGCTCTTGCTCTTTGAGCTATTTCACTAGGCCAAGCAGCACCATTTAGATAAGCATCATTGATGTATTCACAAATAGCGAGTGAATCCCATACGGTTAACTCAGCATCAATAAGGGCCGGCACTTTTTGCACGGGAAACTTACTTTTTAATGCTTCATAAAACTCAGGCGTATCTAAAACTAATTGTTGTTCTGTAAAAGAAATATTGAATTTACTTAGTAAATACCACGCCCGCAATGACCAAGTTGAGTAGTTTTTATTGCCAATAAATAATTGCATTGTGCTTCCTTTAACGTTTAGATTAGACCCACTATAAAACAGCAATTGGGTAATTACTCGCCAATTGTTTTGATGCTACCCATAAGAAAAGCTGATACATTATGGATATTGATGCCCTCAGAACTTTTTGTGCCTTTGTTGATACAGGCAGTTTCACCCGCGCTGCAGCACAAATTTGCAGAACCCAATCTGCGGTAAGTATGCAAATGAAAAAGCTTGAACAAGACCTCGCAAGTCCGCTATTTGAAAAGCAAGGTCGTCAACTGGTGCTAACCCATCAAGGCCACCAGCTAGCAAGCTATGCAAAGCAATTGATAGCGCTTCATGATGAAGCCTTTAAGCAATTAAAAGCAGGCACTGGCAATTTACGTGTGCGCATTGGCTGCCCTGACGACTATGCCCACTCTTTACTACCAGAGCTTGTTGATGCTTTACACCAACAATTTAATGCACTGGATTTACAAATAAGCTGCGCCCCTAGTACTGAGCTTAGAGCCAAACTAGACCAAGGTTTGCTCGATTTAGTAATTGCCACTCGCTCGCCAGACAGCGAAGAAGGCTACTTATTGCAATCAAGCCAAGGCGTGTGGGTGAAAAGCCCTGCTTTTGAGATTAACGATTCAACCCCACTTCCAATCGCCTTGTTTCAACGAGACTGTAAGTTTCACCAAGCCAGTATTGAGGGTCTATTAAAGGCCGAGCGTCGTTTTAATATTATTGCCTGTTGTGGCTCAGCGGGAGCGTTACATGGCTTGATTAAACAGGGACTGGCAATTGGCAGTATGGCGCGAATAAGCATGCAATCGGGTGTGGAAGAGATCAGCGGTACCTCACTTCCGGTACTGCCTGTTATTGATATCGTCCTGCTATACGGTAATCACGCCCACAACCCTCTCAGTCATGAGCAGCTTAAACAGCTTGTGGAGTTGATTAAGACGTAAAAAAAGCGCGATGATAATCATCGCGCTCATTAACTGCGTTTACTTTATTTAAAGTCGCGCTTAAATTGAACCTTTGATTGGTCCATGTTCGTGGCTCACATGTGGGTTTTGACCACGTTGGCGCAATAAGTGATCCATTAAGGTAATCGCCATCATCGCCTCAGCAATAGGAATTGCACGAATACCTACACATGGGTCATGACGTCCTTTGGTGATCATCTCTACCGCTTCGTTGCTGGTATTAATGCTGTTACCCGGTATGGTAATGCTTGAAGTTGGCTTAAGTGCGATAGAGGCAATGATATCTTGCCCTGTCGAGATACCTGCAAGTACACCGCCCGCGTGATTAGATGTGAAACCATCAGGAGTTAACTCATCACGGTGTTCAGAGCCTTTTTGCTCAACCACATCAAAGCCATCACCAATCTCAACGCCTTTTACCGCATTAATGCTCATTAATGAGTGTGCTAGCTCTGCATCTAGGCGATCAAATACTGGCTCGCCAAGACCAACAGGCACATTTTTAGCAACCACTTTAACTTTAGCGCCTACCGAATCACCTTGTTTTTTTAGGTCGCGCATGTATTCATCAAGCGCGTCTAATTTACTCGGATCAGGGAAGAAAAATGCATTGTTTTCCACTTCATCCCAGTTGTAATCTTCTGCTTTAATTGGCCCAAGTTGGCTCAAACAAGCACGTACTTCAATACCATGAAATTGTTTTAGGTATTTTTTTGCAATTGCACCCGCCGCTACACGAATCGCTGTTTCACGGGCAGAAGAGCGACCACCACCTCGGTAGTCACGAATACCGTATTTATGCCAATAGGTATAATCACCATGACCTGGGCGAAATACATCGGCAATTTTGCCGTAATCTTTTGAACGTTGATCGGTGTTTTCAATCAGTAAACCAATGCTAGTACCTGTGGTTTTACCTTCAAATACACCAGAAAGAATTTTTACTTCGTCACTTTCGCGGCGCTGTGTTGTATAACGACTTTGCCCCGGCTTGCGACGGTCTAAATCAATTTGTAAATCGGCCTCGCTAATTTCAAGACCTGCTGGTGTGCCATCAACAACGCCGCCTAATGCAACGCCGTGGCTCTCACCAAAGGTGGACACTTTAAATAGTTGCCCGATGCTATTACCTGCCATTAATTTTCCTCATTCCTAATGACTACTGAGACCGAGCCCTCAGGCTCGGCTTTTAAAATCTGCTGTTAATCTGCAAAATATTTAACAAGTTGCTGTTTGCTGATCACAAACACGCCAAGACCACCTTGTTCAAATTCAACCCACTCAAATGGTGCGCCTGGGTACAGCTCTTCCATATGTACCATAGAGTTGCCAACTTCGACAAATAACAAACCGTTATCAGTTAGATGCTCGGCAGCTTCAGCTAAGATGGTGCGAGTAACATCAAGACCATCATGACCCGATGCTAAACCAAGCTCTGGCTCGTGATGGAATTCACGAGGTAAATCAGCCATATCTTCAGCATCAACATACGGTGGGTTAGCTACGATCAGGTCATATTTTTGACCCGGAACACCACTAAACACGTCTGACTGTATTGGCAATACACGGTTATTTAGCATGTAATCGCTAATATTAATATCAGCAACTTCGAGCGCTTCATATGAAATATCAACCGCATCAACCTGTGCCTCTTCAAATGCTTGTGCAAGTGCAATAGCGATACATGCAGAGCCGGTACATAAATCAAGAATGCGCGTTACTGAGCTTGGCTCTTCTAACCAAGGTGCAAAGCGATTATTAATTAACTCTGCAAATGGCGAACGTGGAATTAACACGCGCTCATCAACATAAAAAGGCATACCTGCAAACCACGCGGTGTTAGTCAGGTACGGTACTGGCGTACAATCATTAATACGCTCTGCAATTAGTTCAGCTAAACGATTTTTCTCGGTGCTGGTTAAACGCGCATGCATTAACTCTTTTGGCGCGTCGATTGGCAAGCTTAATGCGGGTAATAGTAAGCTAACTGCTTCATCCCACGCGTTATCTGTACCGTGCCCAAAGAAAATACCACTGCTGGCAAATTGACTGGTTGTCCAACGTAACCAATCATGCAACGTTGAAAGTTCTGCAATTGCCTCGTCTAAAATTGCGTCTTCTATCTGGAAATGGTTCATGTATGTTCCTTAACTTTCAAAGTCTGTTCTGACGCGTATTGTACCGTCTTTTCAGTTGGTTTTTACTCGATTTTTAGCGTTTTTTTGTTTAGACTGCCGCCATGAAAAAAGATCCCCACGCCAACAACCACATTAGCACTGACGATATTGACTTATTTCGTCAGAGTATCAGTGGTGCCAAAGCATTTAAACAAGACACTATTCGATTCACCAATAAGCCTAAAGTGTCACAAGCGAAGCAATTTTCCCAGCAAAAAAAGCAACATCAGGCAGAATTTTTCTTTTCTGATGAATATGTACCAGACATCGACACTCATGGCACAGTAAGTTATGTCAAACCAGGTCACGATAGCTTTTTAGCAAAACAGCTTCGCCGTGGAGATTACCCACCTGATTTAACCCTTGATTTACATGGCTTAAATAAAGAATTAGCCAAAGATGAGCTAGCGGGTTTAATTCATGAGTGTAAAAAACAGCATTACTATTGCGCTTGTGTTGTGCACGGCATTGGTGAGCGCATACTTAAACACAAGGTACCGCAATATTTAGTACAACACCCTGATGTGATTGCTATGCACCAAGCACCTCTTGAATTTGGTGGTAAAGGTGCGGTACTTATTTTAATTAATCTTCCACAAAGTGATGAGTTCAGACGCTAACGTCTTCTTATCAAAAGGCCTAAAGTGCATATTTTTTCGATTATCTTTCCACTAATTTTTATCGTGTTAAGTGGTTACATTAGCTCGCGAAGCACGTTTTTATCGAAAGAGCATGTAGCAGGGTTAAGTAAGTTCACTTTTTACATTAGCGTGCCTGCTTTTCTATTTTTAAATATGGCCCAAGCCGATTTACAAAATAGTGTGTCTATTGCAGGCTTTTTGAGCTTTTACATTCCGGTATTGGCCATTTACGCCCTCGGCTATGTTCTTGACCGCTATCTCATTAGCAAGCAATCTGCGCCGTCACGTCATGCTGTATTTGCCCTTGGCAGTAGTTACTCAAATACCGTACTGGTAGGTTTACCTATTATTATTGCTGCACTTGGGCGACAGATGGTCGGCATTGTCTTTATGATCATCACTTTTCATAGCGCACTTTTGTTTACCCTTACCTTTTTGCTCAGTGCTAAGTCGCAGCAAACATTCTCTTGGCGAGCATTTGCTAAAAACATGCTGTTGAATCCAGTCGTGTTAAGCATCAGTAGCGGCTTGGCTGTTAACCTACTTGGCTTTACCCTTTTTGATAATTTAGCTAATGGCCTGAGTCTACTTGCCAAACCTGCCATTGCCTGTGCGTTATTTGTATTAGGGGCGAACCTTGCGTTTTATAAAGTGGCCGACAACTTACAAGCCTCAATCATCGCAACCATCATCAAGCTTGTTGTGTTACCGTGCGGGGTCTACTTTTTTGCAGGCAGCGTATTCAATCTAGAGCAATCATTACTGAACGTGTTAGTACTTTTAAGCGCCTCTCCTTTAGGGGTCAACGCTTATCTAATCGCCAATCAAATTAAGCAACACCAAGCGACACTGGCAAGTAGCGTCGTGCTTTCAACAGTATTGAGTGTGGTGAGCTTTAGCATCTGGTTAAGTATTTTACTTTAGTTTTATAAGCCACCAGATACATCGATAAAACTGCCCGTTGTGAATGAGGCTTGCTCACTTGCCAAAAAGTAAATTGCTGAAGCGACCTCGTCAACTTCACCACCGCGTCCTAGCGGCAACTTAGATTTTAACCTATCGACTCGGTTTGCTTCACCGCCATCACGGTGCATATCGGTATAAATAAGGCCTGGCCTTACCGCGTTTACCCGAATACCTTTACTCGCGACTTCTTTGGCAAGGCCAATCGTGAAAGTATCAAGCGCTCCTTTGGATGCGGCATAATCTAAATATTCATTTGGCGAGCCTGTGCGTGAAGCACCCGATGAAACATTGACAATACTGCCTTTGTCCATACGCTTTATTGCTTCTCGCGCGCACAAAAAGGCGCCAGTAACATTACAACTTAAAATAGCGTTGATACGCTTAGCATCCATCTCTAATAACGGCGTTTGCGGCATCATCATCGCTGCGTTATTAACTAACACATCTAACCGCGAAACCTTAGCATCTAATTTAGCGAACATGGCGAGCACTTGCTGCTCATCGGCAATATCAGCTTGCAACAAATACGCATTCACGCCATAGGTTTTTAACTTATCAGCGACTTGATTTGCACTTGCTTGATCTGACTTATAGTTAATACACACATCATAGCCATGTTTAGCAAACAGCTTTGCTGTCGCTGCGCCTATACCGCGGCCGCCTCCGGTAATAAGAACCACAGGATTCGTGCTCACTCTGACTCCTTGAAAACTAACTTAAACTGCTCACACACCAACGGCATCTCTGGGTGACATTGATAGCCTGTACCTGCGAGCTCTCGTTGATAATAATCACAATGCACACGCTGCCAGTACTCAAGGCTTTTGTCGCCCTCGCCTTCTAATGCGGCGTAATCGGCGCTTATTTGATTATATGGGGTAATAGTTACAGAGACGGTTTCAATAATACCGAGGGGCTGTCCCTGCCAATTGGTAAAAATGGCTAAATCACCAACTTGTGGAAGAGCTTCATTATTGGCTTTAAACCAATAAAGTGAAGGGGTTGTTGCTTGTTTTACGCCATTTAAAACCAGCAATGCGCAGTCATTGGCATCTTGCTCATTGTCGCAAAAATGCCAATGTGGCAGTTCAATCACTTCGCCCCCTGATTGCTCATTAAAGCGAGTAATCATCTGCGCGATACGCTGCTCGTTACTTAACGGCTGCAACGACAGAAATCTCAACGAGTAGTGCATCGCGCGCCATTTTTGCCTCAACACAAGCGCGAGCTGGTGCATGACCCTGTGGCACCCATGCATCCCAAACAGCATTCATCTGTGTAAAGTATTCCATGCTCTTCAAGTAAATTGTGGCACTTAGCATGTGCTCTTTGCTACTACCTGCTTCAATAAGTAGCGCTTCGACCTTATCTAGCATGGTTTGAGTTTGTTCGGTGATATCTTTTTCGGCATCAGCACAAACTTGGCCGCATAGGTATACTGTGCCGTTATGCTTAACGATACGGCTCATACGCGCACCGGTTTGTAAACGTTCGATTGTCATAGTAAGAACTTAAAAAATTAACAGTGGCGCTAATTTAGCAAATCCACTGTTAGATTTCGACGTTATTTGGCGAGTGAATACTGAGGTAGTGACTGCGCTGTTTGTGTTCATCATATTCGATAACAGCAACCGCCCCGGTATTGAAGATTGGCATATGACCAGGGCTTAACTGGTCAACTAAGTAGCTAACAATTGGCATATGGGCAACGACCAACCAGGTATTGCAGTCTGGATGCATAGCAATCAGGGTTTCTAGGTAATCAGCAGCAATTTGCGGTACACCATCAGGGGTAATATCACTGCAGGTTTCATTAAATTGTAACGAAATATGTTGTGTCGCATCCAAAGCAGTTTGTTGTGCGCGAATGTAAGGACTTACCAACAGAGCATCAGGTTTATGGTGTGTCGCTAACCACTGCCCCATTCGACTGGCTTCTTGGTGACCGGTCTCGGTCAGTTGTCTTGCTGCATCATCTGCTTGCATTGGCGTAGCTTCGCCATGGCGCATGATTAAGATTGTTTTCATAAAAAATCAACCGATTAAAGAATATAAAACAGTAGCCAGTTTGCTTGATTGTTCGCTATATTAGAATATCATCACTAGATACATTAAACATCCGCTTATGATATTCAGGTAGATTTTCGTAGCTCTGTCTTTTTTAGCTTTCCTGAAAATATCATCTGTTGTTAGGACATTAACGCACTCTTTCAGGAGCATCTTTTGAATATCAGCCGCAATGATAACAGAACATATCAACCCCTAACACTGGACAATGGTCTAAAAGTACTTTTAGTGCAAGACTTAGAGTCAACAAAATCAGCGGCTTCAATGGCTATTAACGCAGGCCATTTCGATGACCCCCTTGATAGGCAAGGTCTCGCGCACTTTTTAGAGCATATGCTTTTTTTAGGTACTGACCTGTACCCAGAATCGGGCGGATTTTCTAATTTTGTATCGCAATCTGGTGGCAACACCAATGCCTGGACTGGCACTGAGCACACTTGCTACTTCTTTGATATTAATAACCAACAGTTTGCTGAGGCACTGGCACAATTCAGTCGTTTTTTTATTGCCCCACTCTTAAATCCTAAAGAGACAACTAAAGAACGGAATGCTATAGACGCAGAATTTAAACTAAAAATAAAAGATGACGGCCGCCGTATTTATCAGGCTCATAAAGAAACTGTTAACCCAGCGCACCCTTTTGCAAAGTTTTCTGTCGGTAACCAGCAAACCCTCGCGGATCGTGAGGGCTGTATCAGTGATGAGCTACGTGCTTTTTTCGATAGCCACTATCAGGCTCAGTGGATGACACTGGTGATATGTAGCAATGAAGATATTGCGACCATGACCACCTGGGTAAAACAGTTATTTAGCGAAATTAAAGGTCAGCCAAAAAGTAAAGAGATCATAGAGCAGCCACTTTACCGTAAACAAGACTTAGGTAAGGTGCTGCATATTGAGCCACATAAACATATGCAAAAGCTCATTATTAGCTTTGCGATGCCAAATATTGATGACTTTTACCGTCACAAAACCGTTAGTTTTATCGCTCACTTACTTGGCTACGAAGGCAAAGGTTCGCTGTACTCTATTCTAAAAGAGCAAGGCTGGATCAATGCCCTCTCAGCAGGTGGTGGCATTAATGGCAGTAACTTCAAAGATTTTAACGTAAGCATGGCGTTGACTGATGAAGGTATTGAATACTATGAAGATATCGTCGAAATGGTGTTTGAGTATATCTGCTTGATTAACCAAAACTGCGATAAATTGCCGCGCCTTTATCAAGACAAAAAGAACCTCTTGCAAATTGCCTTTGATAACCAAGAAAAAGCACGTTTAATTGATTGGGTTAGTAACTTAAGCATTAATATGCAGCATTACGATGAAGCCAACTATGTGCAAGGCGATTATTTAATGGAAGGCTTTAACCGCTGCGCTCATGAAATTGCCATGCAATGGCTAACACCTGATAACATGCGCTTGGTACTCATTCATCCAGGTGTTGAGCCTGAGCACACTACAGCTTGGTACAACACCCCATATAAAGTAGAAGACATCTCAGCAAGTTGGTTAGAAGCGCTTAGTGAAATAAACACGCCATTACCACAGATGTGCTTACCAAGTGCTAACCCATACCTCACAAAAGATGTTGAACTATTACCATTAGACGAGCCAAATAAATCACCTGAGCTTTTAGTCACACGAGACGGCTTTGATTTTTGGTTTAAACAAGACGCAACTTTCAGAGTAGCTAAAGGGCATTTTTACTTAGCAATGGATTCAACCTTTGCAATTAAAGATGTTAAACACATGGCCCTTACCCGCTTATTTGCAGACCTGTTTATGGACAGTGTTGCTGAGCAATTTTATCCAGCAGAATTGGCTGGTCTTAGTTATCACTTAACCTCGCACCAAGGTGGCTTAACCCTACATACTGCGGGTCTTTCATCGAGTCAGTTAGAGCTGGTTAATGAGTTACTTGAAGCACTCTTTAATGTTGAAATCTGCGCAAAACGCTTTGCTGAATATAAAAAGCAGCTCGTTAGACACTGGCGAAACAGCAATCAAAACAAACCTGTTAGTGAGCTATTTAGTATTTTGGGTGCGCAAATCATGCCTTGGAACCCAGAGCCAAATGCCTTAGCACAAGCTTTAAAAGATACGAGCTTCCATCAATTTAATTGCTTTAGAAATGAGTTTTTTAAAGCCTTGCACGTTGAGTCTTTTTTACATGGTAACTGGCAACGCTCTGATGCGCTTAAGTTCCAAAAGCAAGTGACTGAGCACCTAGCTGACAGCACAACAATTATTGATTTAACGCGACCGCTAAACGATATAACCGAAGTAGATCAACAGCGCTTCACGTTAAATTGCAGCGATCATGCGATGGTGCTTTACTACCAAGCACAAACTGACGACACCATCGAAAAAGTACAAATGATGGTACTTAATCATTTAATAAATCAAGATTACTTTAATGAGCTAAGAACCAAGCAACAGCTCGGCTATTTAGTTGGTGCAGGCTATGCACCTTTCAATACCCGTGCAGGTATTGCTTTTTACGTGCAGTCACCTATGCATAGTGCTGATGAGATACTTCAGCGTCACCAGCAATTTATTAATAATTATGTGTCACAAGTAAACAACATTTCTGAGCAGCAATGGCTCGATACCAAAGCAGGTCTTGTTACACACATTGCTGAGAAAGATAAAAATTTACGCTTACGCTCGCAACGTTTATGGTTAGCAATCGGTAATCGCGATACTGAATTTAATATGCAGCAGCAGCTTTTAGAGGCGCTTGATAAGTTAACTCTTGAGCAGATGCAGCAATATATAACCGAAACGTTTAGTGATAACCGGCCAAGAATAGAACTTTTAAGTGAGTCAAAGGCCAAAAAACAGCCAAAAGCAACCCTTTCTTCGCATTCTCTTTGACTCGAACGCGTGCTTAGATTAGATTAATTGGTGCGATTTACGGTAATGCATTAATGATAAAAATAATAAAAATGATTTCTGCTTTTTTAACAATAAGTATGGCTGGGATTTTTTCAGCATCCGCCAGCCCCATAGAGCTTGAACAGAGCACATTGCTGCTTATTCCAAGTGCTATTATGATGCTGTTATTGCCGTACCTATTATTTATAATTTTCAAATTAAAGCGCTCTCGAAAACAACTGCGTATTTCAGAACATCGCTTAAAAAGTACCGTAGAAGGCAGTGGCGATACCCTCTGGGATTGGAATATTAAAACCGGAGAAGTGCTGCGAATTAATGATAAATACACCTCAGATACAAACAGTAGCAGCGGCTTTCCCCCTAACCGCGAATTGATTCACCCACACGACTTACAACACGTTGAAACAGCCCTAAAAAAACACTTTGCCGAACACACCGCCTTTTTTGAAGCAAGTTACCGGATTAAAGACAGCCTCGGTCGTTGGCATTGGGTACTAGATCGCGGCAAGATCATCGAAAAAGACACAAACCTCAACCCTTTGCGTATGACAGGCACTGTAAGAGATATTTCTCAGCTTAAATCAACAGAAGCCCGTTTAAACCTATTCGCTAAATGCGTTGAGTCGCTAACTGACGCCATCGCCATTTTCGATAAAAACTTTAAGCTGGTTGACTTAAACCCAAGCTTCTTAACGCTATTTGGTGGTACACGAGAGCAATATTTAAAGAAAGATTTTACCTTAAATGGCTATGACCAAAGCTATGTGGATGAAATTAAAGCCACTGTAAAAGCCACGGAGCATTGGCAGCAAGAGGTTAAACTTCGCAATGCGAAAAGGCAACTGCTACCAATTGAAATTTCAATTGATGAAATCAAAAATGAGCACAACCAAATATGTAACTATGTCGTTGTGTTTTCAGATCAAACTGAGCGTAAAAAAGCCGAATCACAATTACATAATTTATCGAACAGAGACCGCACAACGGGCTTACCTAACCGAAACTTGTTTTTCACCAATCTGAAAAAACTCGCTAAGCAAGACAACCATCACGCTTTATTAGTGTTTGACCTAGATAACTTTAAAAAGATTAACGACTCTCTGGGTCACCAACTTGGTGATAGCTTGCTATCTAAGCTTGCGATGCGCCTTAATAAGTTAACCCGTGAAAAAGATGTGTTTTATCGCCTAGGCGGTGATGAGTTTGCACTGGTAATGTCGGGTACCAACGATATACATACCATCACTCGCATGGCAAAACTCTTTTTAGCCGCAATTGCCACCCCTTTTAATATGGCAGGTCATGAACTGGTGATCACCTCAAGTGTCGGTATCGTGCTGTTCCCTGAAGATGGCAATACCCCAGAGCTATTACTTAAAAATGCGGATACTGCCATGTATCACGCAAAGAAAAAAGGCAATAGCTATCTGTTTTTCAACGACACTATGAACCGTGAAGCAGTTAAACGCTTACAAATCGAAAACTTAATGCGTTACGGCCTAAAAGAAGATCACTTTGAAGTGTATTACCAACCGAAGATGAATATTCGTACAGGTAAACTCGATGGTATGGAAGCGCTTGTGCGCTTTATTACCCCGAAAAAAGGTGTGATCAGCCCAGGAGTGTTTATTCCTATCGCTGAAGAAACTGGGCAAATTATCGAAATTGGTGAAGTAGTTTTAAATAAAGCATGCCGCGATGTTAAAGCATGGATAGACCAAGGCTTATTCAACGGTCGTGTTGCTGTGAACTTATCAGCTAAGCAGTTTAGCTTACCTGATTTAACCACTCGTATTGATGTGATTTTACAAAAGAATGAACTGCCCTCTTATTTCCTTGAACTTGAGATCACCGAAGGTACGGTTATGGACGACCCTAACGAAGCAATTGCAGTCATGCGTTCACTCAGTGCTCGTGGTATTCACCTTGCAATGGATGACTTTGGTACGGGTTACTCTTCATTAGCCTATCTTAAGCAGTTCCCGCTTAATACCTTAAAAGTTGATAAAGCCTTTATTGATGATATGCAATCAGAGCGTGGCCGCAATATGGTTGACTCAATTGTGACCATTGCCCATAACCTTGATTTGCATGTAGTTGCAGAAGGGGTTGAACAAGCCGAACAAGTTGTGATGTTAGAGCAGTTAAAGTGCCAGACGGTTCAAGGCTACTATTACTCTAAGCCACTGTCTCAGCCAGAGTTTACAGCCTTCCTACAAAAGCAACTCGATAAATCTGCGCCGAGCCTGTTAAAAACAGCAAAAGTTTAAGGTCGCCAGCCACACGATTGGCGGCCAACATGGCGCACAAATGCGCGGCGGTAATGCACGTTAAACAAACACCAAGCGACAGGCCCAAGCACTCCACCTAACAGCATCCAACGCTTTACTGGCATCCCTTTAGACAGAGACTCTAAATACATCACCAAAATAAATACACAGCTCAAAAATACAAATAACACACAGCACCTCATTAAAATCAGCGGCAGTGTACATAATTTCAGCAAACATTGAAACTTCACTCATGCTATACCCTCTATAAGGCTTATTTATACTGACCTTTATGGTAGTTAACCTTACTTTCTAGGCTGTTGAAATGATGTACAAAAACCAACCTTTTTGCTATTATCGGAACGTGCTACCAGCACCAAGGAATATACAAAAATAATCATGAGGAATCGTTATGTCTGAAGAATCAGCTAACATCTATGAAGCACCAGAAGCTGAGCTTACTCAGCAAAATAATGGTGGTAATAAACCTATTTTAAACTTTGACCGCTTCTCTGCTTGGGGCGTGTTCTTTTTAAGTCTTATCACATTGGGTATTTACGCAATTTACTGGCTAGTAAGCCGCACAAACAAAGCAAACGCGCTTGCCAAACATCAAGTTAACCAAAACCTAGTTTATGGTTATATAGCCCTTTACGTAATTAACATTGCAGTAGCGTTTACATCAATACCTGAAGTATTTTCTTCTATAATCTCAATTATTACTTTTATTGTTGGCCTAGTATTTATTTTCTCGTTACGTGCCTCACTTAAAGAGCTAATCAATGAAGGCAGTAACGAACCAGTGCATTTAAGTGGCATACTGACATTTTTCTTTTATGCTATTTATTTCCAATACAAAATTAACGAAGCTATTGATAATCAAAAATAATCGTTCCGTTATTTAATAAAAAAGGCATTGAATTCAATGCCTTTTTTATTGTCAGTTGCTATTAGGTTATTACAATGCCCCAGAGTGCTTCACATTTAAATAGGTGTTAAGCACATGCGGCAGTAACTGCTCAGGGTTACAGTCTATGGCTATCACCCCTTGTTTTTTTAGCTTCGCCATATTGGCTTTATGTGAATTTAGTAGTGCTAATGCTGTACAATAGCTGGTTGCATCTTCGTACTTTTCAATAGGCTCATCGAGCACCTCATTTACAGCACGGTTATTAATATTGATAAGTGCCACTAGGTGGTGTTTTTGTAATAACTTTATTGCAGGCATCAACTCCTCAATGCTTTGCTCATCAAGGGTGGTGACTAATAACACTAAAGAACGTTTACTGCGTTTAGCGATTAATTGGTTTACAGCCACTAAATAGTCACTGCTGCTCTTATCTGGGTATAGATCATAAAAGTGATTCATCACCCTTGATACATTTTGTGCGCCTTTTACATCGGGTAACCAGCGCAAGTTTTGGTTAAAGCTTTGCATGCTAAACCAATCACCTTGCTTTAAAACTGTATGCGACAGCAGTAGCAATGCATTTAAAGCATGATCAAAGTGGCTGCCTTCATTGGCTTCAATGGCCATTTTTTTAGAGGCATCGAGCATCACTATGACGTGTTGATTTTGCTCTTCTTGATACTCTCGAGAAATGAGTTTTCGACGCTTACTGGTCGCCTGCCAGTCTATCTGTCTAACACTATCACCTTGGCGATATTCACGTAATTGCTGAAACTCGATACCATCACCGCGCTTTTTAGTGAGCTTTAAGCCTGAAATAGGCTTATTCACTACGCCATTTAAATGCTGCTTTGAAGTAACCCGGCTAAAATCTGGATACACTTTTAATTGAATTGCTTGCACAGCTAACCAGTTTGTTTGCCAAAGGCCAAATGGCGACCCTACCCTAAGTTCAATGGCGCTGATCTGGGCATCACCTCGTTTGTGAGCGCGTAATGTAAAGCTTTGCTTTACTTGTTGCATTGCATCAATAAACACCGTTTGCTGTGGCTTTTGCAGCTCAATAGCATTACTTAAATGAACACTGACATCTAGCATGGTCGCATGCTTCGCTTTGTTTTTAATCACTACCTGCAATGCTTGGCGGCGATACAAAGCCATGTTGAGATTCGTTTGTGCACTTACTTCAAGTAAAGGCTCTGACTTCGCCGCCATATAATCTATAAATGCGACCAATAAAGGCACTAAGAGCAAGACCGTTAGCACTAAGCTGTCAACTGATGCAATGGCACAGACAAGCAACAATAACAGCAACAAAGCTGTTAATTGTACTAAGCGTTTTGCAGGCCTATGCTTGATGCGTTTCATGAGCGTGGCGCTTCAACACTGGCTAAAATGGCATTGATCACTTCATCGAATGACACCCCTTCCAACTCCAAATCAGCCGATAAAATTAATCGGTGTCTTAAAATATTCACTGACACTGACTTCACATCATCTGGGGTTACAAAGTCACGGCCATTCATCAATGCCATTACTTTTGCCGCTTTAATGATATTAATTGAGGCACGTAACCCTGCGCCATGCAATACGCCTTGCCAAGTTCGTGAACTACGCACGATATCGACGGCATAATTCAGTATTTGTTCGTCTACTAAGATATCTGCACAAAGCTGTTTAATTTCCGCAATTCGATTAGCATCCAATACCGCAGGGAGCTGCTCTACTTTGGTTTCATTAGAGACAATTTGTGTATTTAGTTTTAAAAGCTCAACTTCCGATTCATGAGAAGGAAAACCAAGCTCCACTTTCATCATAAAACGGTCTAATTCAGCCTCAGGCAGTGGGTACGTCCCTTCTTGATCTAATGGGTTTTGAGTGGCTAATACCATAAACGGTGAATCAATAGATAATGACTCGCCATCAATGGTGATTTGTTGCTCTTGCATCACCTCAAGAAGAGCTGATTGCGTTTTAGCTGGTGCACGGTTGATTTCATCAGCCAGCAAAATATTAGTAAATGCTGGGCCTTTTTTGATATTAAATTCACCTGATTTCATATCATACAAACTATGGCCAACAACATCTGAAGGCATTAAATCAGGTGTAAACTGCACGCGCGAAAAGTCTACATTTAAGCTTTTTGCTAAGGCTCTAACCAGTAGCGTTTTACCAAGCCCTGGAACCCCTTCAAGTAACACATGACCACCCGCAAAGAGCACCGTAAGCACATCTTCAACAATGGCATCTTGACCAACTAACACACGCGAAATGTTATGCTTTACTTGTTTTACTGCATCAGCTGCCTCAACTAAGCTCATGCGATTAGTGTCTAATTCCGTGCTCATAAGGCATTCCTTAATTGTTTATATCGTTTTATATATTCTGTTCGTTGTTCTTTGGACTCAGGCAACTTGCTAGCAAGCAACTCAGCCACCTGTTGTTTTTCAAAATGAGTTAAATTAGCGATGATCTGCGCCTGCTTTTCAGCACTAAGCATCTTAAAGTTAGGCACTCGCGACTCTACTTTGGCGTAAAAATCTTTCTTGAGTGCAGTAAATAACACGGCTTCGTGACCATGCTCTGAATAGAAATTTGCTACTGCACGAATATGCTGATTAAAGCTGGTTTTTATATCGAAGTCAGGAGCATAAGAGCGGCCGATGCGACTACTGATATGCCACACTGCAAGCACAATTAATAACAGCAACGTCACCACAAATTGCCAGCTCCAGTGCCATAACTTGGCAAACCAATTTGGGTAAGTCAGATAAGGTACATAGGTTACTTTTTCAGCCCCTTTACTTAACCAAAGTAATAAACTGCCATGATCCAGATGGCGAAGTCGGTAATTGGTAAAAGGTAACAGCGATGGCATCACAATGACCCTACCTTGACCAAATGCAAAGTCACACATCAAAGTATCGCCGTTATCATTATTTGTACTCACACCGGGGCAGTTTTCAATAAAAAAGGCACTGCTTAGCTCAAGGTCAAGCTGAGTGATTTCATCAATTGATAAAGTACTATTTTTATTCCCTTCTTTGAGCATCGCAAAATCATATTCAAATACATCTTCTTGGCTTTCTACATTGATGCCAAGCTGACTAAAAAATACGGTGCTATCAATCGCCAGCTCATCACGTTGCCTGTTTAATACATAAATTAAACGTCCGCCATCAGCGACCCAATCAGCAAGCTGTACATCTAACTGGTAAGAGTCAGCAAGCACCGCCTCATCCAAAATTAAGATACTTTGTGGGTCTATGTTTAACTCATCACTTTGTGCTTGCTCTGCCAAGCGTTTGTTTTTATTCCAATCGATACCATTGGCTTTAAGTAGCCGCTTAGCCATCGTAAAGTTATCTCTTGCTACATCACTATGAAAGCCAATTTCTATTTCTTTTTTCTGCCAATCTAAAGAAGCAATACCAGCAATAACAAATAAGCTAAACACCACTAGCGCCGCTATGAGCACAACCTTAAGCTTCATGGGCTTGCTCCTTAGTCTCTGTTGTCATTGCCGTAATTTGCTCTGTCAGCTCGATAAAATCGATATCAGGGGTTTTATGGCCCCAAGCAACCGTGACCCACGCAGAAAATAAGCGGGCAAAAATTGCTTGTCCTTGATTTGGCACCCTAGCATCAATTGCACGTTTACATTCGCCCTCAGTCATAGAGCGGTGCAAGCGCACTTCATGTTGTTGCTGCGCCCAACTCAGCGCATGATGAAGCAAATACGCCAGCGCCAAGCGGTGCTCACCTCGCTCAAAACACTGCTTTGCTGCGGCAATTAAATCTGTAGGTAAATCTTTACTTTTAATCTCTGCAAATAAGGTTGGGATAACAGCCTCTTCATTCACTTTACTGCGCTCAGGCAAGCTTAAGTTGGCAAAAAAGCCACGCTTTTGCATCAGGTAATAAACTAGCCAAATAACTAATAAACCGACCAATACCCAAACTAACACGCCAAACACTTCGCCAATGGCAGTAAACACATCGATAAGCCATGACAAGTCACTATCTGATGAACTCGCTTTTGCTTCGATATTTGGCACCCATGTGGTCTCAGTTTCAATGACATTAGGCTCATTATAAAGAGCAGTAACTTGCTCTTTTACCGCTTGCTTATCGATTTGCTCTGCATAGCTTGTTGATGGTTGCAGCGTAAACGTTGTAAGTATAAGTAGTGCTACAGCACTGACTACGCCTGCAAGACGGGTGCGAATATTTTTAAATGCCAGCTCTATATCCCAGCCTTCTAATTCAACTCGACGGTGTAAATAAGCAAGAAATCCACCTGTTACAAATAACGGTGCGACTAACGAGATACTGATGATATAAATAAAGTTAAACGCTATCTCAACCCAGATTGGCGCTTCGAGTATTTGGTACATGGCTTCTTGTGCAGAGAATGAATGGGGCACAAGTGCAATTGTCAGTGCCGATATTCCCATCAATAAGATAAACTCAAAATGTACACAGAACAGCATCCACAATGTCTGCTTAGGCTTAGTTGAAGCAAACAACACCTGCTTACGCTTAGTTTTGCGTTCACCTGATAGTCGTTCAAGCTGTTCAACTGGAGCTAAAAATGCTCTGTTTGGGCTGAGCCTAAAAACGGTTAAATGCGCCAACATATCAGCGATTTTTAACTGCTTGAGTGACTTTAAGCTACTCATTATGTTGACTGGCTGATTGAAAACCGCTTTTGACATGTAATCGAGTAAAGGTCGCTCAAATACAGGTTTAAGCCACCAAACAACAAAGCCACCTATGCCCCAGCTTAATAAAAAGCCGACAATCAAAAATACGGGTACTGCCAACATTAAATACAAAGAGACCAATGCCACAGCATGCTGCTTAACTAGCAACACTGTTAAATCAAAGGTTTCGTAAGCACTGCGTTTGCGAGGGTTGAAGCTAAGACGATTAAGCTCCATAGCGCATTCCTCTGTATAGGCGAAAAATGACATAAGCCCAGCAACCGCTGCCAACTAAATATTTAACTTCGTTAGCAATATCACGGGGTGACCAAAATGCTTCGATAAAAGCGGCAATGACTAACATCAAAAATGCGCCAACAATCAGTGGAAGCGCTTTTTGTGCAGCCTGTTTCATCGCATATGCGCGGGTATACTGTCCAGGGTTTAACAAGCCGTAACCTATTTGACACCCGGCCGCTGAGGCAATAATGATAGCGGTTAACTCAAACGAACCATGGGTTATTACAAACGAGAAAAATGGCCCTTCAAATCCAACATTCACAATGTGAGCTGCAACAGCACCAAAATAAAAACTATTGAACAATAAGAAAAAAGCAGCGCCAACACAGAACAATACGCCACCTGCAAACATCTGAAATGCAATTCCAATGTTATTGTAGATATAGACCCCGAACATCATCAGATCTTGCGATGCGCCGCGCTCAGCCGATTGAACGCTACCACTAGGGTTATACATTTGTTCGATATTAAGTACTGTGCCTTGCCCTAAAAATGTATACGCAGCATCAGGGTCAATTGTCACCCAAATAAAAGCAATTAAGGCCAATGCCCAAAATGCCAATAAGTTAATACCAAGCATTAAACGATTTTCATACAGTGCACGCGGAAATGCCGTGCGGGCCACATGCCATATTTCAGAAAATTGATTGCTTCGAGATAAATAAAGGCGCTTCTGCCCTAACTGCACCAACCTGTTTATTTGCTCAATCAACACCGGGCTGTATTGACGACTTTGCGCAATGGCTAAATCATTACAGACTTTGCGGTACAAATTAGGGAAATTAACAGGTAAAGACTCTGCACTATTTTGTTCACAAAGCGCTTCAAATTCATCCCAACTGACACTATTTGATTTTACAAATTGAGTTTGCTTCATTGCTTACCCTCCTGCTGCGGGTAATCGCTATCGAGTTGAACTTGACCAGCAAAGTGGCGTGCATAACTAACAAGCTGCGCCTCAATCTCATGCTCTTCAGCAGAAAACGGTGCAGCTAAAATAGCTGCCAACTCACGGCGCCTTGCATCAGATAATTCATCATGACGCTCTGCAAAAGCTAGCACAGCTAATTGCTCTTCTGTGGTTAAGCTAATGGTAGGAATATGCACTTCACCTTGAGATAATTCAGGGCGCGTAGCTAACTCATCGTCGTAAATGACCATGGTGCCTGCAGCCCAATCACCAATGCGTTTAAAACGGTTGTTAAACAACATAACCACAAGGCCTAAGAAATAGCCTATAGGTAGCATATCGGCTGGGCGTAGTAGGTTACGCACTACAATTTGCGAAAAGCTTGCTGGTAAGCCATTGTCTTGCACAACACGGATTTTAAGGCGTTTTTTACCCGGCGTTTGGCCACTTTCCATTTCAAACAGGATGTTATAACCCCATGAAATTAAAAAGTAAGCAATTAATATAAGTCCCTGCCCAGCATCGCCAAAAAAGGCAAATACAGTACCTACAGCAAGTAAAACCAAACTACGGATAATAAAATCGATAATGTAGGCATAGCTTCGGGCAACAACGCCAGCGGGAGTAATGGCGATATCAACGCCTTCGGGGAGTTTGATGTATTCTCTGTTTTCCAATCCGTGGTTCAACATTAATCTACTACTGGTATTTATTATTGTTTTCGTAAGCCAATAATAATGCGCGTTTTTCGTTCCTTTTTCAATGAATTTTGTTATGAGCGCGTTACAAATAAAACAAAAAAACCGGCTATAAGCCGGTTTCCAAAAGGGTACAGAGTTATTTTTCTGCGCGACCCATAAATTTATGCTCAACGGTATTAATACGAATACGGTCGCCTGTTGAAATATGCTCAGGAACTTGAATCGTTAAACCCGTTGTTAAACGTGCAGGCTTTGAACGTGCACTTGCTGAAGCGCCCTTGATTGAAGGGTCAGTTTCTTCAACTACAAGCTCAACACTCGATGGTAAATCTAAGCCAACTGGCGAGCCATCAATCACAATAACGTGAAGACCTTGAGTTTCTTCATTAACGAATAAAATCTCTTCGCTGATCGCTTCTTTATTTAGGTTATATGGCGTGTAGTCTTCGTTATCCATGAAAACATACTCTTCACCGTCAATGTAAGAGAACATAGCTTCACGACGAATGAGATCAGCAAGCTTTAGCATGTCGCTGTCTTTAAATGTTTCATCAACTTTACCGCCTGTTACCACATCGTATAAACGCATGCGGTATAAACTGCCACCAGCACGACCTTGTGGTACAGAACGTTGAATATCTTTAACTACTAAAACACGGCCGTTATGCTCGATAGCGGCGCCTTTTTTAACTTCACTTGCCTTAGGCATGGGTGTATTCCTATCGTTTTTTGATGACAGAAATTTACCACGTAATGGCTTTTGTTCAATAAAAATTTACAGTTTTGACTGGCTGCCGTTATTTATTCGATTTTTCAGCAAATTATGACAATAGTTGTCTCAAAACTACGAAAAAGCTGCTATCTTTATAACTACGAAAAATGACTTCAAGGATTGGATCATGAATCAACACACAGTACACGAGTATTTAATGAAAAAGCCATTGGTGATGATCACCCAACCATTTGGCCAAGATGTCGACGTTTACAAGGTGAATCATAAAATGTTTGCCACCCTTGCCGAGGGCAAAGAAGGCCAAACAGACGATGAAGGAAACCTTGTATGGTGGCTAAATCTGAAATGCGATCCAGATGAAGCCCAAGCACTGCGTGATATTTTCCCGTCGGTGATCCCGGGTTATCACATGAACAAACGTTTATGGAATACGGTTATTTTAGACGGCACCGTACCACAAGGAGAGATTGAACGAATGATTGATAATTCGTTTGATTTAGTGGTTGCGAATATGCCAGAAAAAGACAGAAAAGCGATTGAGCTTCATCTGTAAAATTGCGCACTGATCACGCTCGGTGATCAGTGCAACTTAAATGAAAATGATGATCGGTATACAAAACACCGCCAATAGCATACGCATCTAGCTGCTTATCGACTAACTGAAAACCACATTTCTCAAGTACTTTTTCTGAACCGATATTACCCTCGGTAACAACCGCTTTAAATTCACGTACAGCATGTTCTGATTTGGCGTAATCAAGCACTGCTTGCAAAGACTCTGTGGCATAGCCACGACCATAAAAATTAGGCAGCAACAAATAACCGACTTCTTGACTATCTGGCACTGTTGATGAAGTAAACCCAGTTACCCCCACCTCTTTACCTGTACTGGTTTCAACAATAACTAAACAAAGTGGTGAATTCGAATTTGGCTGCCAAGGCTTTAAACGTTCATTAAACTTAGCTCGCAACTGCGCCTCTGAGGGCTTATCGAAGCATTTAGCTATAACTTCAGCATCATTATGCAAAGTATAAAACAATGGCCAATCATCGGCATTTAACAGCCGTAATGTTAATCGCGCAGTGGTGAGAGTCATGGTGATTAATCGCTTTGTAAATAAACCTAGTTATAACAAACAGATTTCGTGAGTTAAATACCACTTATGGCCAATATAGAAGAAAAAAGCCCCGCTCAATGAGCAGGGCTTTTAAAATTAACTAATTTAAAGAATTAGCTTTTAGTCGTTTCTGTATCGGCATCTTCTGACGCTTGCTCGTCTTCAACCACTTCTTTGGTTACTTCAACCGGATCGACAGGCGTAGCTTCAACTACTGCCGGCTCTTCGCTTTCTGCTTGGTAAAAACGACCACCTTTTTCAGCCATTGCTTTTAACGTATCGCAAGGTGTGAAAATTGGGTTGTAGTTAGCAAAAGTCGCCATTTCAGAGCTCACTTGTGCTGCACCCAGTTTATCCATATAGCTAAATGGACCGCCTAAGAATGGTGGGAAACCAATACCAAAAATAGCACCAATATCACCATCACGCGGGCTTGCAATAATGCCATCATCTAAACAGCGCACCGCTTCGTTTAGCATTTGCGCAACACAACGTTTAGCAATTTCGCTCTTGTTTAAACGAGGTGATGGCGTAACACCAAGTAGCTCGTATACTGACTCATCCACTTTTTTATCTTTCTTGTCGTAAAGATAAAAACCACGGCCAGTCTTACGACCTAAACGCTTAGAATCGATTAAGCGATTAAAGGCATCTGGGGCTTTAAAGCGATCGCCCAATTCTTTTTCAAGGATTGGCGCAATTTTAGAACCGATATCAATCCCTACTTCATCAAGAAGCGCTAAAGGCCCTACCGGGAAACCAAACTCAACCAATGCTTGGTCAATCTTTTCAATCGGCTCACCTGCTAGCAGTAAATTAGCCGCTTCATTTACATAAGGCGCTAAGATACGGTTTACATAGAAGCCAGCCATATCTTTAACCACAATTGGTGTTTTACCTTGCTTACGGGCAAAGTTAACAACGCGTGCGATAGTCTCTTCAGACGTACCTTCATGTGGAATGATCTCAACAAGTGGCATTTTCTCAACAGGTGAGAAGTAATGAAGACCAATTACATTTTCTGGGCGTGCTGCATCAGCAGCAATTTGTGCAATTGGTAATGATGAGGTATTACTTGCAAAAATCGTGTTGCCTTGGCACTCACGTTCTACATCAGCCACCATACCTTGCTTTAAAGCAAGATCTTCAAACACGGCTTCGATAACGATATCAATGTGTTTAAAGCCGCTGTAATCGGTGGTACCGGTAATGCGGTTCATGGTTTGTTGTAGATCAGCTTTAGATAAAATACGACGCTTTTGCTTTTTATCTAAAATCTTATAGCTGTAGTTCATTGCATTGCTGATGCCCTTTTCAGCCACATCTTTAATGCGCACTGGAACACCCGCTTTTACAGCACTAACATGGGCAATACCCGCGCCCATGAGGCCGCCACCTAATACAGCCGCTTTAGCGATTGCTGGGGCATCATCATTACGCCACTCTTTTTTCATTTCAGTGGTTGCAAAGAAAATACCGCGTAATGCTTTTGACTCATCACTCATTACCAGCGTGGCAAAGCCTTCAGCTTCAGTTTTGTATGCTTTTAACTGATCAAGTTCAACACTTGCACGAACGGCTTTAATAATGGCTAAAGGTGCTGGGTAGTGACCGCCTGTTTTCTTCAGCACGTTTTCTTGTGCTTTTTTAAAAATAATATTGCGACCAAATGGGTTTGACTCAAGTAATTGACTTAAACGGTCTAGCTTAGGTTTAGTAACCTTCGCCTTACCTTTCAGAGCAAACTCTTTAGCAACGTCAAGTAATACACTGTGTGGTACACAGTCATTTACTAAGCCTGTTTTCTTCGCTTGCTTAGCACGCACTTGCTTACCGGTAAGCATCCACTCAAGTGCTTTTTGCAAGCCAACTAATTTAGGTAAACGTTGAGTACCGCCACCACCAGGTAATAAGCCTAACTGTACTTCTGGCAAACCAAGCTTAGTGATATCGCTGTCTGAACACACGCGATAATCACAGGCTAAAGCAAACTCTAAACCACCCCCTAATGCCGCACCATGAATAGCACTCACTGTTGGGAAAGGCAGCTTTTTCATATCGAAAAATGCTTGCTGACACATTTCGCTTAACGCTAATGCATCTTCACGGCTATTGGCGCTATCAAGCATTTTAATATCAGCACCGGCGATAAAGTTATCGCTTTTACCACTGATAAATACCATGCCTTTTACTGCTTGCGCTTGTGCGTCTTTAAGTAAGGTTTTTAAATCTTCTGCAAAACTGCTGCGCAGGGTGTTCATTTTCTCACCCGGCACATCAATGGTTACAACGGCTACGCCGTCATCAGCCACTGATAAACTAAATACTGAATCTGTCATTACGCACTCTCCAATACAAAGGCTGCGCCTAAGCCACCCGCTGCACACGCAGTCGTAAGCGCTAAGCCGCCACCGCGACGATTAAGTTCATGTAAGCTTTGCGTGATCAGGCGCGCACCTGTTGCCGCAAATGGGTGACCGTATGCAAGTGAGCCACCTAATACATTGAACTTGTCCATGTTAATTTCGCCGATCGCTTTGCTGCGACCTAGCTTTTCTTGTGCAAATTTATCTGACGCAAACATCTTCATATTAGCAAGTGTTTGCGCTGCAAATGCTTCATGCATTTCGATTAAATCTAAATCAGCTAATGTGATACCTGCTCTATCTAGGGCAATTGGCGTTGAGTGCGCCGGACCCATTAGCATATCTTCATGTACACCAATTGCTGAGAAAGCAAAACTGCGTACATAACCTAGAATGTCGTAACCCAATGCTTTTGCTTTACTCTCGCTCATCATTAATACCGCAGCGGCACCATCAGTTAATGGCGTTGCGTTAGCTGCGGTAACTGAGCCGTGTTGACGGTCAAATACTGGTTTTAATTTCGCGTAGCCTTCAACCGTTGAGTTATGACGAATGTTATTGTCTTGCTCAATAAAGCTCTTATAAGGTGCAACATGGGCAGTCATTACTTCATCTTTAAGTTTACCATCAGCCCACGCCTGACTTGCAAGGGTGTGCGAACGATGCGCTAAAGCATCTTGATCTTCACGGCTGATGCTATGTGTTTTCGCCATTTGCTCTGCTGTTTGACCCATAGATAAGCCAGTAGAGTACTCAGCGACCGCTGGCGGTACAGGAAGTAAATCTTTTAAACGTAGTTTAGAAAAAATCTTTAATCGCTGACCAAGCGTTCGTGCTTTGTTTAAATCAACAAGGCTACCCGCTAATTTTTTACTAACACCAATAGGTAATACAGACGATGAGTCAGCACCACCAGCGATACCTACTTGCACTGAGCCTGCCATAATTGACTCGGCTACGTTAGCAATGGCTTGGAAACTTGTCGCACACGCACGCGAAACAGAATAAGCATCAACAGAAACAGGCATACCCGTACCTAATACGATTTCACGGGCAATGTTTGGCGCTTCTGGCATTTGCACTACTTGTCCAAATACAAGTTGGTCAATTTCAGATTTATCAAAGTTAAGTCGTTCAAGCATTTCGTTGACAACTAACTTACCCATATCAAGGGCTGGTACATGATGGAATGCTGTGGCTTGCTTTGCGAATGGCGTTCGCAGGCCGCTAACGATAGCGATACGATCGCCTTTTGCTGTTTTAAGTATATTTTGCTCAGACATTTATGCTCTCCCGCTGACAGGTCTGACCTGTTTGTTTTTCCTGATTCTAAAACAACCCGTGTACGAATGCCAATAGTAAGTTTTCAACCATAGGCTTTTTTCGGCCTATTTACAAAAAAACACCGTATTTATATGGTAGGCTAAAAATCCTTAAAAAATAACGAACTATTTGAGGATTTTGTGTCTAACACTTGTGTTATAACTTTTGAATCCTTATAACTTGTTAATAGCGCCCCACCACGGTACCGCGCAGAGAATTTATCGGTACTGAATATAACTCATTGGCGCATAACAAAAACAATTTTTGACTCACGCTTTTAGGACAGTCTCTTTATTATGGCAGTTAACGCATTTTCACAATTAAAATCATACCTAGACACGCAAATTATCGGCCAACCACAATTAACTCAAGCACTGTTAATCGCAATTTTGGCAGATGGCCACTTATTAGTTGAAGGCCCTCCGGGTCTTGCGAAAACGCGTGCAGTCAATGCCTTAGCGAAAGGCGTTGAAGGCAGTTTCCAACGTGTGCAATTTACCCCAGACTTATTACCTGCAGATGTAACTGGTACCGATATTTATCGCCAGCAAACCAGTGAGTTCGTATTTGAAAAGGGCCCGTTATTCCATAACCTAATTTTGGCTGATGAAATTAACCGTGCTCCTGCTAAAGTGCAATCAGCCCTACTAGAAGCCATGGCTGAACGCCAAGTAACGGTTGGTAAAAACACCTATCCACTGTCTGATCTATTTATGGTTATGGCAACCCAAAACCCGCTAGAACAAGAAGGCACATACCCACTACCTGAAGCTCAGCTTGACCGCTTCTTATTGCATTTGAGCATTGATTATCCGGGTGCTGAACACGAATTAGATATCCTACGCCTAACCCGTGGCGAGGCTATTTCTGATATGCAGGCAACGACACAACAAATTAGTCAAAGTGAGCTATTTGCTGCCCGTAAAGCGATATTAGGTTTGTATTTAGCTGAGCCGCTTGAGAAATACCTAGTACAGTTAATTGTTGCCACTCGTGAAGCAGCTGAGCTTGATGAGCAACTTGGTCGCTGGATTGAATATGGCGCAAGCCCACGTGCAACCATTGCCCTTGATAAGTGTGCCCGCGCGCATGCTTGGCTTGAAGGCCGTGACTTTGTTGCCCCAGATGATATTCAAGCAGTGCTGCATAATGTATTGCGTCACCGTATTATCTTAAGTTACGAAGCACAGGCCGATGGCATCAGTAAAGACGATGTGATCAGCCGTATTTTAGAATTGGTGGCAGTGCCATAAGCTATGTCGAGCCAATTTGATACAGCGGCGTGGTTAGCAGCGAGTCATAGTCAAGGCGTCAATTTATCACTCAAAGAGTTGATGTATTACAAAGCCAAAGCTCGCTTGCTAGAACTTGCGCCCAAAGTAAAAATCAAAAACAGCTTAGCTGGGCAATACCTTGCACCTCATAAAGGGCGTGGTATGGAGTTTGCCGAGGTGCGTCATTATCAAGCCGGTGATGACATACGCTCTATCGACTGGCGTGTTACTGCACGGACTGGCGAAACCCACACTAAGCTGTTTCAAGAAGAAAAAGAACGCCCTGTTTTTGTATTTACCGACTTTTCTAACTCGATGCTGTTTGGCTCAAAGTTACTGTTGAAGTCAGTGCAAGCAGCGCACATTAGCGCATTGGTTGCTTGGTCGGCGTGTCAACGAGGTGATCGCATTGGTGGCTTGGTGTTTAATCAGCAAGGTCATCACGAATTAAAACCGACCTCTCGAGAAAAAGCAGTGTTAAAGCTTTGTCACAACTTATGTGATATTCACAGCCAGGCTCTGACTAATATCGATAAAACAGCCACCAGCTTATTTAGCGAAAACCTTAAACGCCTTAATCATTTAGCAAAACCAGGAAGCTTGGTTTATATCGTTTCTGATTTTAGTGCCCTTGATGAAGCCAGCTTCAAACAACTTGAAATGCTGAGCAGGCACTGTGAATTGATTGGCTGCCATATTAGTGATCCGTTCGAGCATCAATTACCAGCTTTCAAACAAACGGTGACTGTGTCGGCGAATGGCCAAGAACTTGCTTTACCACTAATGGATAAGCAATTTCGCGAGCGCTTTGCCAAGTCAGCTGAAGAGTCGTTTTCTAACAGATTAAAACGCTTACAAAAATCTGGGCTTAGTTTAATTTCATTCAGTGCAGCCACTCCTCTTGAGCTGCAATTAGTGAGAAAGTAACAATGCAAAAAAATCCGCTAGATGGCTTACATGATGTCATTGCACCGAGCGAGGTTGCATGGTGGCCACTTGCTCCAATTTGGTGGCTGATCATTGCCTTAGTTGGTTCGTTATTAATTATCGGCTTAGTGCTTTTATATAAAAACCAGCAATTTAAAAAAGCCAAAAGACAAGCCATTAAGTTAAGTAAAACCCTTAGTGATGATGACGCGCAAGAGCTACACATTATTTTAAAACGCTTAACTCGCCATTATTACAGCAATCAGCTTGCTTCTCAGCCCTTGGCAAAGTGGTCTGAAAGTTTATCGAAACTAAGTGGCGATAACTTTAGTTACGACGAATTGATGCCGCTTTATCAACAACAAAGTAATAATGCTGAACTTGCAGCTAAATTACGCAGTGCTATTAGCAACTTTAAACTCAAGGAGCCAATTAATGTTTGAGTTTAGTTGGCCATGGTGTTTTGTGCTTTTACCTCTGCCTTGGTTATTAAGCCGCTTTGTGCCGTTAAAGCAGCAAGGGCAGTTACGTTTACGTATTCCTGGCTTTGCTAAGCTGGGCTTAAATAATCAAGCAGTGCAGCAACATAGCCGAAAAGTCTCATTGCTCGAGTGGCTAGTATGGGTTTTATTGGTTGTCGCTATTGCAAACCCAACTTGGCTTGATGAACCTATCACGCTGCCTAATGAAGGCCGCGATATTATGCTGGCGGTGGATTTATCTGGCTCTATGACAGAGCAAGATATGGCCTACCAGAATCAATATGTTGATAGGCTTACCATGGTAAAAGCTGTACTCAGTGACTTTATTGAACAGCGTCAAGGTGACCGCCTTGGTCTTATCTTATTTGGTGATACCGCATTTTTACAAACGCCTCTTACTCGTGATGTTAAAACAGTAAGCCAAATGCTCAGTGAAGCACAAATTGGTCTAGTAGGTAGAGCAACAGCCATTGGTGATGCATTAGGTTTATCGGTGAAGCGTTTCGCTAATAAAGATGAAAGTAACCGTATCGTAGTACTATTAACCGATGGTCAAAATACCGCGGGTAACCTTGACCCAGAAGATGCCCTCTTGTTAGCCCGCGAAGAAGGCATTAAAGTATATACCATAGGTGTTGGCTCTGATAACCCTCGTGGTTTCAGCCTATTTAATATGGGTGGTATGAGTGGCGGTAACTTAGATGAAAGCCTACTCAAGCGTATTGCCGAGCAAACCGGCGGCTTATACTTTAGAGCAAAAGATGTGGCTGGTTTACAGCAAATTTACCAAGAGCTCGATAAGCTTGAGCCAATTAGTAGCGATGAACAAACGTTCCGTCCACAAATTTCATTGTTTTATATTCCACTGCTTGTGGCGCTAGGCTTAATAAGCTTAGCAATGCTCGTCAGTTTTATTCGCCAATTTAAGCAGGAGAGCTAGTATGGATTTTGAATTTATTCGCCCTGCCCTACTTTGGTTATTAATCCCCGCGCTGATTATTTTTAGTGTGCTGTTGGTACGCAACAAAAAAAGCGCCCCAGCTGATTTAATTGCCCCCCATTTGGCGCAGTTTGTAATGAGCGGCAATCATAAAAAACAAAGCCAACCGCTTTGGCTAGTTGCTGTATTTACTCTATTAGCCATCGTTTTTGCAGCAGGCCCAAGCTTTGAAAAGAAACAAGTCCCGGTGTTTCAAGCAAAGAACGCGCGAGTTATTGTGATGGACATGTCGTACTCCATGTTCAGTACCGACATAGCACCAAATCGATTAGTGCAGGCTCGATTTAAAGCTCTTGATATGATTGAGCTTTTCAAAGAAGGTGATACGGCATTAGTGGCTTATGCAGGCTCTGCATTTACTATTTCGCCGCTAACCAATGACGCTAGCACTTTGGCTAACCTTATCCCAAGCCTAAGCCCTGATATCATGCCGAGCAAAGGTTCGAATGTTATTGAAGGCCTAGAAAAAGCCGACGATTTACTTAAACAAGCTGGCTATTTAGATGGTGATATTATTTTAGTCACCGATGGAGTTGATAGCCTAGATCAAGAAGATATTAGCCGCTTTACCGCTCAATCTAATTATCGTTTAAATGTCTACGGAGTTGGCACAGAGCAAGGTGCGCCGATTAAGCTACCTGAAGGAGGCTTTTTAAAAGACATACAAGGGCAGATTGTGATTCCGACGCTTAATGTCAGCCGCTTAAGTGCGCTTGCACGTAATAGCGGTGGCAAATTTGCACTGTATCAAACCAGTAATAAAGATATTCAAACATTTGCCCCCACTGCCAATGCTGAAGTACTCAAAGATGAGAAGCAAAGCCAAGCGTTATGGCGAGTTGATGCAGGTATTTACGGCCTGATTATTTTATTGCCGTTAGCACTCTTTTTAATTCGCCGTAGTAGCCTAGTAGTTGGCTTTTTGTTTGTTATGCTATTACCTCAGCAACAGGTTTACGCCGCTGAATTACCTGAGGTGTTTAAGAACCAAGACCAACGGGCAATTGATGCCTATCAGCAAAATCAATTTGAACAAGCCGCCCAAGCACAAAACACGCAATTAAAAGGCGCAGCTCTTTATCAGCAAGGTAATTACCAAGCGGCCATGGATGCGTTTAGTGAAGATAAATCTGCAACGGGTTTGTACAACTACGGTAATGCCCTTGCTAAGGCCGGTGAGCTAGAACAAGCCATAGAAGCTTATAAGCAAGCCCAACAGCTTAAAAATGACTTCACTGAGGCAAAAGAAAACCAAGCCCTCGTAGAACAGTTATTGCAGCAGCAAGAGCAACAACAGCAGCAACAAGATCAACAGCAAAACAATGATCAACAAAACTCTGATGGCCAGCAAGATAACCAGCAAAAGCAACAGGGTGAAAATTCACAGCAAGGTGAAAACTCAGAGCAGAGTGAGCAGCAAGATGGCCAACAACCTTCAGAGCAAGGTGAGCAATCAGATCAAAAAGGTGAGCAAAGCGAGTCTAATAGTGACCAGCAAAACAAACCAGAAATGGAATCACAAGCAGACACGTCGTCACAATCTGGAGAACAACAGCCAGAGCAAGCTCCCGAGCAACAAGAGGCCCAGCCACAGCCATCGCAAAGCGACGAACAAGCTAAACAGCAAGCAGAGCAACAGGCTATGCAAGCACAAGCTGCTGAACTGACCAATGAAGAGAAAGAAAAAGCCCAGCAACTTAACCAGCTGCTGCGTAAAGTTCCCGATGATCCTGCGATCTTATTAAGAAATAAAATGCAATTAGAAGCACAAAAACGAAACTACCAACGTCGTCCACGAGGAGCCGAAAAATCATGGTAATGCGATTATTATGTTGTTTATTGCTAATCGCGGCAGCGCCGCTATGGGCTGCCACCCAGCTACAGGCAAGTGTTGATAAAAATCCTGTCCTTGCCGGTGAGTTTTTTGTTTTAACCATCTCAGCAGACGACTCTATTAACAGCGAACAACCAGACACTTCTGTGCTATTAAAAGACTTTGTTGTAGGGCCAACCAGTGTCAGCTCGCGCACTAATATTATTAATGGTGAAATCAGTAAGCAAACTAACTGGTCTGTAAAGCTGATGACCCGCAAAGAAGGCACTTATACCATCCCTGCATTTACTGTAGCCGGTGTTAGTTCAAAACCGATTGAGCTAACGGTAGCTAAACGCAGTCAAACCTCAGAGCAAAATAAAGAAGCCTTCATTAAAACAAGCATCAAGCCAAGTAGCTTATACGTGCAAGAAGCCGGTGTTTATACGGTTAAATTGTATTTAGACAACAACAAAGAATTGCTTGATGGCAACTTAACTACGCCAGAAATGGAAAACGCTGAGCTAACCCCAATTAACAAGCAATCTGAAGACTATGAGTTAATTGATGGCAAACGCTATTTAGTGATCACCCGTGAGTACTTAGTGCAGCCACAAAAAAGTGGCGTAAATACTATTACAGCACCTGTGTTCAACGGCCGTATTCGTCAAAACTATCGCCAAATGGCTGTGTCAGCGATGGGCGAAGATGTTGATGTTGAAATCAAGCCAATTCCAGATAACTACACAGGTGCATGGCTACCAAGCGAACTGGTTAACCTTGATGAGCAATGGCAACCAAAAGACGACACCGTTGAAGTTGGCACGCCGATCACTCGAACTATCACCTTAACTGCATTAGGGGTTACTAAAGAGCAACTTCCTGATATCGATATGCCTCAGGTGCAAGGTTTTAGAAGTTACCCTGATGAAAAAGAGAGTAATCATCTGGTACGTGATGGCCGTGTTATCTCACAACAAACGGCTTCTTATGCTTTATTACCGCAAACACCGGGCACTTACACATTGCCTGAAATCAAGCTGCCTTGGTTTAATACTAAAATCAATCGTATTAGCTATGCGACCATACCAGCTCGTACATTAACCGTTGTACCAAGTACAAATCCACTCACACCAACAGCTCCTGCTATCGCAGAGCCGCAAACCGCAAGCTCCAATGAGCTGAGTGATACACCAACTAATGTACAAACCGTTATGCAAGTCACGACCCCTGTGTGGCTTATTATCGTGGCAATTGTCGGCTATGGGCTTTGGTTAATCACCTTAGTGCTTTACATTAAAAAGCGCCCTCAACAGTCGGCTGCAGAGGCATTACCTACCAGTGGTTCATCAGTATCGTTGAATGAGCTTAAGCAGTTTGCAAAGCAAAACAATAGCTCAGGGTTTTATAACGCGTTGAACCTTTATGCAAAACAGCAGACAGGTAAAAATGCAGCAGCAATCGAGTGTTTACTAGCATCGCTGAAAAATACACAACTTAATGATGAAATTGCTAAATTACGCACTAAACTTTATAGTTCAGCAGATGAACAGGTTGATTTAAGTTTAATCGTCAGCTTGCTAAGTCAAGCGGCAAAGCAAACGAAATCGACAAGTAATGCGACTGAATTAAAAAATCTTTACGATTAACAATTAACCTAATAGGTTGAAAATAAACGGCTAATCTTGAATTAGCCGTTTTTTTAAGAAAAAATAATAATCTCAGAAAGTTTTTTTCTGATAGGCAGGTCTTAGTTACTATGACAGAAAAACAAAAGCGATATGAAGCGCTGGTTCATGTCTACCACAGTGAGCTTTTTCGCTTTGCGTATTGGTTGTGTCGTGATCAGAACATTGCTGAAGACTTAGTGCAGGAAACCTTCCTGAGGGCTTGGCGTGCCTTGGATTCACTGCAAGATCAACAAGCAGTCAAACCTTGGCTGTTAACTATTTTGCGCCGCGAGAACGCACGCCGCTTTGAACGTAAACAATTTGATTACGCCGATGTTGAAAACGACACCCTTGTAGATGAACAAAGTACAACCCTTGATGCTGAAATGGAACAAACAGTGATTCAACGACAAATAGGAAAGTTATCACAAGAGTATCGAGAGCCATTGCTATTACAAGTAGTAATGGGTTGCTCTGGCGATGAAATCGCCCAAATCCTCGATTTAAATAAAAATACTGTCATGACACGACTTTTCCGTGCCAGAAACCAGCTTAAAGAGGCTTTAAGCAGTGATGATGATCTACTTAGAGGAGCATCAAATTAATGGATGAACTCGAGTTTCGCCGCCGCATCCTCGCCGAGCCAAGCACTATTGATAAGGAACTTGAAGCGTTTGCCGAGCAGGACAAAGATAAACAGGCGTTTATTGATGATGTGCGCGCTTTAGATGATGAACTAAGTAATGCGCTTAACATCCCCGTGCCTGAAAATTTAGCAAAGCGAATTATTGATAATACCTATGCTGCAGAAGAAGCGCCTTCAGAGCAGCCGCTAGACACCATTATTGAGGCTAAGTCGCGCTTTGCCTTTAACCGCTTGTATTTAGCCGCTGCAGCGTCGTTTTTAGTAGCAATTAGTGTGTTCTTTGTCACTAACAAACAACATACGTTATACAGCGTGGGTGAGCATGCCTTTGCGCACCTATACCATGAGATAGGCTCGCTAGATAAACATGAAGCGATAGACCTTGCCTATGTGAACGAAAAGTTTGCCACCATTGGCGGACATTTAGATGAGCTACCAGGTAAAGTAACCTATTTAATGTTTTGTGACTTTCAAGGCAAAAAAGGTCTGCACTTGGTATTTGAGTCTGATTTTGGCCCGATGACGGTATTCATTGTGCCTTCTGACGAGCAACCATTTGGCACTGGCTCTGACGATTTCAATGATGAGCGTTTCGCTGGCCACATCAACCGTGGTGAGCGAGCGGATACTATCTTAATAGCGAGTATTGGCGCTCCACTTGATAGCTACAACAGTATGATCAATGACGCCATTCGCTGGCTGCATTAATACCTACTCGTAGTAACACATATTACAGGCATAAAAAAACCGCAGTCACTGCGGTTTTTTTATCGCTATAAAGCAGGTTACTTACAAACGTCTGCTACTGCATTTGCAAAGTAATCAATGTTTGCATCACTGATACCAGCAACGTTTACACGGCTAGAACCAACAATGTAGATTGAGTACTCTTTTTGTAAGCGCTCGATTTGCTCTTTATTAATACCTAGGAATGAGAACATACCATTTTGACGGTCAATAAATGAGAAGTCTTGCTCAATGCCTTTCGCTGCTAAGCTTTCTTTGATTAAAGTACGTAAACCATTAATACGATTACGCATTTCATCAAGCTCGTCATGCCACATTTGCGTCAGCTCAGTGCTGCCTAAAATCGTGCTTACAATGTCAGCACCATGCGCAGGCGGCATTGAATAGATGCTACGTACAACACTTAATAATACAGAGTTAGAGATATCAGCAGTTGCTGCATCTTTAGCAATGATTGAACATGCACCGATACGCTCGCGGTATAAACCGAAGTTTTTCGAACAAGAAGAACAAATGATTAACTCATCTACCGCTGCTGCTAATTTACGAAGACCCGCTGCGTCTTCTTCAAGGCTTGAACCAAAACCTTGGTAAGCAATATCAACCAGTGGCGTGAAACCAACTTCAACAGCAAGATCAGCAACCGTGCTCCATTGCTCAGCATTTAAATCCATACCGCTTGGGTTGTGACAACATGCGTGGAATAACACAACATCACCTTTAGGCACTTGCTTAAGGGTATTAATCATGTCATCAAATAAAAGGTCTTTATTTTCGTAATCGTAGTAAGGGTATTCTTTTACTGTTAAGCCCGCCGCTTCAAATAAGCTGATGTGGTTTGCCCACGTTGGCGTAGTTACCCATACCGTCGCATCTTTATTGCAACGCTTGATGAATTCAGCTGCAACACGTAATGCACCTGTACCACCTGGTGCTTGTGCAGTGCGAACACGGTTAGCTAAAAGTGCTGGATGCTCACCCAGTAATAAGTTTTCCATTTTTTGACAGTAATCTAGGTTACCTGCCAAGCCAATGTACGATTTACTGGTTTCGTTTTCTAAACGAAACGCTTCCGCTTTTTTAACCGCTTTTAATACAGGCGTATTGCCTTGCTCATCCTTATAAACACCTACACCCAAATCGATTTTCTTTGGGTTTGTATCTTGTTTAAAGGCCGCCATTAGGCCAAGAATAGGATCTGTTGGTAATGGTTTTAATTCTGAGAACATTGACTATCTCTTTTTATAGGGGTTAGCGTTGCCACTAGCTTAACATAAAAACCCAGCCTGATTACTAGTTAAATTAGACCAAGAGTTGAGGAATTTTAATACAACAAGCCACAAGTAATGCAAGGGTTTGCTGATCAAAGAAATCATTATTAAATGCTTCTGCATCTATAATACCTAAGCATTCATTTTTGTCTGATAATAATGGTAAACAAGTCTCGGCTTTCACCTTCGGGTCGCAAGTATAATACTCACCACCTTGTGCAAGGTAATCGGCTACGTTATTGATCACACGCCCTTGTTTAGAAAGCGCAACTTGAACATTGTTACTGCCTTTAGCAAATGCTTCAGTTAGCGGGAATAATGGACGGCTCGGTGCACCATGATAAACCAGCTTTAATAACTGAGAACCTTCATTAGTCTCTGTCGCTTGATAAATACCAAACCAATCAACGTGAGTTTGGGCAACAACAAAATCGATAATTTGTTGCAGCTTAGCCAGTTTTTCAGTATTGGTAGCATCATCGGCAACATAATCATTTAACTTGAATGGTTCATCTTGTAAGTAGCCAAACAAGCTACACGCACCACCCTCGCCTAGCTCAGGAATTTGATACTCCCAACGTACAGCTGGTAAAGCTGACTCTGCAAGATAATGTTCAAGGTTTGATAATTGCTCAGCAACCAAATTTTCTGGTAATTTAAGCTGAGCTGTCGATAAGTAGTTAGAAATCATTTAGCCATCCAAACATCTATAATGCCAGAATGATAACATGCGATTTTAGTGTGAGCTAGTACTGCTTGCTGTTAATTGATAATAAATTTCGACTTGGTTGCCTGCACTATTGAAGGTCACTTTTGAAGCTACTTCCCCAAGCAAGCACAAGCCTCTACCATGCTCTCTTGCAAGGCTTTGTTGATTTGCCTGTTCTTTACTAAAACCATTTCCTGAGTCGCAAACAGTAAAATATAAAGCAAGTTCTTCTGGGCAATAACGAATATCAATAATAATTAAGGCATCGGTTAAATTTGCGAGTGCCTCTTCACGCTGCTGATAATAAATTAAAAAGCCATCTTCTTGATTTTTTACCTCTGAGTCGAGGCCTAACACGCCGTGGTCTAAGGCATTATTGTAGGCCTCTGAGAGTATCAAAAAGATATTAGCGCGATGTGCGTTTAAGCCTGCTACTTTGCTTATTACATCAACGACTTCCAGTACCGGATCGGTGCTTTTGATTTGCTTTGAATTTAGGCTCAATGAAAAGTTAAAAGGTAATGCGGATAGCGGCTCAGACTTTTGCTCAGGCTCACTCATGGCTAAGCAATTTAATAATACTAAGCTCAAGTCGTCTTGTTGTTTATTCCCACGAGCAAATTTATTGACTCGTTCAAGTACTTGCTCAGTAGAAATAGCAGGTTTTGAAGCGAGCACTTTTTTAAAGCGATGCTCACCAAAATACTCGTCATGTGGACTCGTTGTTTCAATGATACCATCGGTTGCCATGACAATACGGCATGTGTCCTCTACTTCAATATGAATAAGTGCACGTTCGAATTCATCTTCTTCTAAAATACCCAGTGCCATGTGTTGAGATTCAAGGGTACGAATAACTTCACCGCTTTGGTTGATGATATAGGTATCGGGTAAGCCCCCCAGCCATGCCGAGATACTTTTTCCGGTACTGCTAAGCTCTATGATGGTTGCAGCACAAAACATGTGGCCTGGTAATAACTTACCTAATACTGAATTGATTTCTGCGGCAATATCACTCACCGACATGCCCTTACTCACCATGGTATAAAATACTCTTGAAGCAGGGAGAGCTCCGACTGCAGCGGCTAAACCATGACCAGTAAAATCACCAAGCATGCAATATAAGCTACCTAATGGGCTTTGTGCGACCAAAAACATATCGCCATTAAACATAGCCGCAGGCGATAAATGAAAATCTAAATGCGTAGGAAAAGACTGTTGGTTCTCAAGAGCATTATTAAAAATATGTTCGACTATTTCATGTTCGCGGTCGACTTGATTTTGATGATATTCAAGTTGTAGATTTTGCTCTCTTGCCTTTTGGCTTAAATTACGGATCCGGCTATGCGCTTTAATTTTCGCGTTAAGAATCACTTCTTGAAACGGCTTATGCAAAAAGTCATCACCACCAACCGATAAGCAACGCTCAAAGCTCGCTTCGTCTTCTAATGAGGTAATAAAAATAATCGGTAAGTAAACTTGGCTAAAGCGCTCTTTGATAATCGCGGCGGTTTCAAAGCCGTCCATCACAGGCATAATGACATCGAGTAACACAATATCAATGGTGTGTTCTTCAAGCAAATTTAAAGCAACAAGACCGTTCTCAGCGGTATAAACACGGTAGCCCTGCTGCTCTAACATCACGGTTAATAAGCGACGATTTAAGGCAAGATCGTCTACAACCAGAATATTAAGCATCAATCAATATCGAACTTTTTATCAAAACGTGAGATTTGCAGGATTTTTTTCAGTTGCGGTTGGCAGTTACTAATTTGAATTGTTTCAACTTTGCCTGTTAGGTTTTTTTTCATGTTCAGCAACATGCCTAACGCTGAGCTGTCCATGTAATCTGTTTCTCTAAGGTCTATGACCACTTTATCGATATTGTCGTTGAGATCGGCATACGCCTGACGAAAAGATTGCACCAAATTAAAATCAAATTTTCCTTTGATTTGTACAGTTAATATAGCGCCATCAGCAGAAGTGCTGCGCGTTAAACTCATAATAAACTCCTAATAAACAAATCTTTCCTGATACTTAACTAAATATAACCGCTTAAAACAAATAAGCCAAAAATTAAAACACTTAGGATGAAATTTGTTATCATTTAGCCAAGCTTCTATAACGAGATCTACCATGAGCGATAATAATCTAGTTTATTCAACTGCAACGGGTCGCATTGAGCAACCTAAAGAAAGTAAACCAAGCCAAGGTAAAGTTTTTAAAGACGGCTTTTTACGCATTGAACGTCAAACCAAAGGACGCAAAGGTAAGGGCGTGATGTTAGTTGTTGGTATCGACAGCGAGCAGCACGACTTAAAAAAATTAGCCAAAACCATTAAAAGTAAAATGGGCCAAGGTGGTGCAGTAAAAGACGGTATCATCGAAGTTCAAGGTGATGACAGAGATAAGCTAAAAGCGATTCTCGAAGGACTAAAGTTTAAAGTTAAAATTGCAGGGGGCTAATCACCCCCCCCTTTTTTTGCGTTCTGTATTTTATGAATTCAACGAGTTGAGCTGTTCATAAAGTGCAGGCAACTCATCTTCAGGGATAGGCTTACTATAGTAGTAACCTTGCACAATATAACAGTTGTTGTTTTGTAAAAACTCAATCTGCTCGATAGTTTCCACTCCTTCGGCAACAACGTTAAGCTTTAGCTTTTGTGCCATAGCAATAATCGCAGCGGTAATTTCCATATCATTACTGTCTTGTGGAATATCTTTCACAAACGAGCGATCAACTTTCAAAATATCCACAGGGAAACGTTTTAGGTAACTCAGTGAAGAATAGCCAGTACCAAAGTCATCGATTGAAATTGATACGCCCAAGGCTTTTAACTGATGCAGTTGTAAAATGGCTGCTTCAACATGCCCCATCAACATACTTTCTGTTAGCTCAAGGTGTAAGCGTTTAGGCTCAACTCCTGTTTGTTTGATGATCTTACCCAGTGTCGACACCAAGTTGGCATCTTTAAATTGACGTGCCGACAAGTTGATTGAAATATTATTCTTTAAATCTTGGCTAGCTAAACGTGCTGCAAACTCACACGCTTCTTGCAAGATCCACGCACCTAACTCAACTATTAAGCCGGTTGCTTCTGCAATGGGAATAAACTTAGTTGGTGGGATCATCCCTTCATTAGGGTGGAACCAACGAATAAGTGCTTCGTAGCCAACCACTTGGTTATTTCTACAATCAACTTGTGGCTGATAATAAACCCTAAACTGCCCTTCGCGAATACCAGTACGAAGCTCATTTTCAATGAATAAGCGCTCGTTTGCTGCAGCATTAAGCTCTTGGCTATAGAAGTGGAAAGTATTACGCCCTTTCGCTTTTGCTTCATACATCGCAAGGTCGGCATGTTTAAGTAGCTGATCTTCTTCTTGGCTATCAAATGGTGCCATTGTGATACCAATACTGGCACTGATGATCACTTCATTGTTACCTAATTTGATTGGCTCATTAAGTGTGCGCTGAATCGTATTTGCCACTTCCATTGCATGTGTTTGATGCTCAATACCACTTAATAATACCGCGAATTCATCGCCGCCTAAACGCGCTATTGTATCTTCCGTACGCAAACGCTTTTTCAAACGGTTAGCCACTTCAACTAATAACTGATCCCCTGCATCATGCCCTAGTGTATCGTTGATACGTTTAAATTCATCTAAGTCAAAATAGAATAAGGCAAATGCATAATGACCACGTTCAGCCAGTGCCATTGATTTACGCAGCTGCATTCTGAAGAAAGTACGGTTAGCAAGCCCAGTTAAGGTATCAAAGTAAGCCAATTGCTCCATTTTACGCTGGCTTTCTTTTACAAACGAAATATCTTGAGCTGATGCCACGTAACTGGTGATCTCACCACCATCTTCACGAATTGGTGAAATACTTAACGAAACCCAAACTGATTGGCGTTCATTCCCTTGTAATAAGGTATCCCCGCGCCAATAATTACGGCTACGCAAATCGATATCAATATCATCGACTAAAATCGCCATTTCTTGTGAAATGATATTCAGCAGCGGCGAGCCAATAAAGTGACACTCCTCAAAACCGGTCATTTCAACCATTTTCGGATTCACGTATTTGATCTCAAAATCTTGATTGGTGATCACCACACCGGTACCAGAGAAAGCCACAGCTTTAGATAAACGATTCGCCGCTTTTTCAGCTATTTCTTTTTCGCTAATGCGCTGGTTTAAGCCATCAATCAACTTACGAATTTCAATAGCCATGTCTCTAAACGAGCCATTTAGCGTGCCAATTTCATCTTTATTAGCCTTTGGAAACTCAGTTTGTAATTGCCCCTTGCCAAAACTAACTACCGCATTAACCAACGAATGAATGCGACGCAGTACTAATTGATAAAGTGCTTGATGCAATAACAAAGCAACTAAAATAGCGTACAAGATAAACAAGCCAAAGAATTTTACTTTTAACTCTTCTAGCGCAGAAAGTGCCGACGAACGTTTTTTATAAATTCCAATATACCAATTTAGATTCTCGACTTTACGAATATTGATAATGTGAGTTTCGCCATCTTGTACGAATGAATTTGCCGACTCAGGTAACTTTAAACGAACGGTTTCAGACACTAGTTTTTGCAGATCAGGGTTTACAAAATCTTCGGTGAGTAACTTTTTACCTTCACGACCATATTGCTCAAGCGTGGTTTTATCTAAATCAGGGTGAGCTAACAGCTGACCTTTTGCATCAAACACTAACAGATGCTGCTCACGGTCACCGATAGGTAGCTGTGCCAATAAGGTTTCAAGCGCGATATCACTGCCCGTGACACCAAAAAAATCGTTATCAAGGTAGATTGGCACAAGCACACTCACCACCCACTTATGCCAAATAGTATCGTAATACACTTTTGACCACACCGCTTCTCGGCTTGGGTTAGTTGCAGCCTGAGCGTAATTGAAGGTTTCGCCTTTAGTAAAATCAAAGTCACCAGGTACATTGAGTGCCCAGTTTGGTGGCGCGATTCGAATAAAGTTATCTTTGGTGACAAGGTAAAAATTAAAGAAATCTTGAATTAAGGTCGGTGAAACGATTTTCCATAGCGATTCAGAATCATTTATAAGCTGTTTATAAAATTCAGAATATTTATCTTGAGGGAGAAACGCAGCCGATAAGCCATCTTCTGAGGTACTACGGATACTGCCATCGAGGGCAAATTTGAGTTCTGCGCTGCGTTTACTTTGTAAATGCGATTCGTTGTGAAGGAGTTGGCTGCTTACGACGTTATTCGCCTGCTCAGCAATATTGATTTTGGTTTTGATCAAGCGGTTAAATTGACGACTCAAGCGTTCACTAGAGTGCTTTAAAAGTTCGTGCTCTTCAAACACAAGCTGTTTTTCTTCAGATTTAAGCATCAAAGCCGCAGCACATATACCTGCAATCAAACAAATCGCAGAGATCAGCAGCGACAATTTCATACTTAATGAATTCACACCAAAACGTGATGGCGGTCGTCGATACACCACAGGACTACCTTATTAATAATTGTTATTATTTATTGTGCAAAAACAAATATACCAGATTCATTTTTATATTTATAAATTTTTTATAAATATAAATGAATTTTCTGAGTAAACACCGATGTTTTCTAAATTAGCTGCAATAGGCAGTTGACTTTACATACAAGTGTTTTTACATTAGTTCAATGAAACAAATTATCTCTCGCACTTATTTTTCGTTTTTTAGCTTCTTTAGATAGAGGAGGCTTAACTGTTTGCGAGATAAATTCACCGAATAGCTAAAGCCTCCCACTTGGGAGGCTTTTTTGTTTGTGCACTGTTTTGGAATGAGGAAACCAACATGAGCATTGATACATTAAATGCGTTACGACACGATATTAATGAAATAGATTCCGACTTATTGGTGTTACTGGCTAAAAGACGCCGTATTAGCCACAGCGTAGTTGAATATAAAATTGCAAATAACAAACCAATTCGCGATGAAGCCCGCGAACAAGCATTACTCGAAAAGCTTATTAATTATGGTAAGTCGCTAGGTCTAGATGCGTACTACATCAATAATGTGTTCCAAACTATTCTTGAAGATTCTGTTTTGAATCAACAAGCAATGCTACAAAAGAATCTAAACCCTGAAGCAATGAGCGAAAGTCATCGTGTTGCTTACTTAGGTGGTCAAGGCTCTTATAGCCAATTAGCCTGCCATAAATATTTTAGCCGTCGCCCAGGTAAGCTGATTGAGATGGGCTGTTCGAGCTTTGATCAAATCACTGGCAAAGTTGAAAGTGGCCAAGCTGATTTCGGCTTACTGCCAATTGAAAACACCAGCTCAGGTAGTATCAATGAAGTGTTCGATTTATTACAACATGCACAAGTATCAATTGTCGGTGAGGTCACTCACAGCGTTGAGCACTGTTTATTAGCAATGCCAGGTACTGAGCTTTCTCACATTAATAAAATCTTTGCTCACCCACAGCCTTTTGCTCAATGTAGCCGCTTCATTCAGGGTTTAGGTGATATTCAACATGAAACCTGTGACTCAACCTTCCATGCATTACAATCAGCGGTTGAAACTACAAACAGCGCCGCTATCGGCTCAGCACAAGCAGGTAAAAATGTAGGTTTAGAAGTCGTTAAGTCTGGCCTTGCAAACCAAAGCGAAAACCATAGCCGCTTCATTGTCGTCGCGCGTAACCCGTTGCAAGTATCTAAGCAAATTCCAACAAAAACTAGTTTAATTATGGCCACCAAACAACAAGCGGGTTCATTGGCTGATGCCTTGATGATTTTTAAACAACATCAAATTAACCTGGTAAAATTGGAATCTCGTCCAGTACCAGGAAACCCATGGGAAGAGGTGTTTTATGTTGACCTTGAAGCAAACCTTGATGACTCGCATGTTAAGCAAGCGCTTGAAGAGCTAAAAGAACACACCCAGTACACACGTGTATTAGGCTGTTATCAAAGTGAGTCTTTGCAAGCTGTTAGTGTTTAATAAGCAGCCTAGATATGATTAATGAAAAGGAGCTGGTTGGCCAATGCCAGTCAGTTAAGCTGACTGGCATTTCTTTTTTTATGTGGGTACTTTGATGGCTTAGGCTTTATCGCTCTTGGGTATCGCCTATCTTCTCTTCTTGGTGGCAGTTTAAATAGTCTCAGCGTA
>NZ_JBECOT010000020.1:0-68522 GCF_040104395.1 Pseudoalteromonas sp. BZA4 | reverse complement strand
ACGAGGGCTTGATTATAGTGAGACCAGTTTGTGATTTTGCTCATTGTTGTTGCACGGGCTAGTAGGATATAGATGATCTGATCACAGGCTGGCAAGATAGTTCAAACTTTTAGGAAACAACGCCTTTCAAGGTGTTTACTTTTAAAGTGGCGCTGTAGTTTGCGTTTAACCTGATAAGGTTTAATTCAGTAAAGTATTATTTTCTAAAAAGCGACATTTGCTAGTCTAAGAAGAGTGTTTTGTTCTAAAGGTATAAGGGATACTAATTAATGTTAGAGATAATAGGTTCTATAGATGCAAAGTCTTGGATCGGTTTTTTTGGTGTTTTGATAGGTGCAGGCCTTGGATTTTCGGGGGTAATTTTTGCAAATATATCTAGCTCGGCAAGATTAAAGTTACAAATGGAAATGGAAAAACAACATGAAAGAAACGTAATAAAAAGGGAGAGACTCGAAGAACTTTACGTACTTATTAGTAAATGGATAAACAATGCTTTTTCGTATTATTTTAATTTGACTTTAGTAATGAAAGGAAAAATTGATTATAACCAGTATCTTGATGAAATAATTGAAGATGGTAATAGTAAAAAAGTTGATTTTCAGCGAATTGAAATGATCCTTAATATTTACGGACGCGAATTATTACCTCTATATGAAGATATATTAAAAAGCCGTGAAAAAATTAATAATATGGCATCTGAACATAAAAACTCATACCGAGAAGGAAGAGACTGTAAAAGCTATATTAAGCCATATTCACTTTTGCACAAGGAGCTTGAATTGCAAGTTGAAAATTTGAAATTAAAATTGGCAGAATTAGCGTCTGATATTTAAGCGTATTAGTTCAGGTAAGGTCTTACACCTCAATTTGAGAAATTGAGAGTTACCGATTTTGATATAAAGAGCCAAATTTTAAATCAAAATAAAGAGGTAGCTCATGCGCTTATAATACAAGCCCAATTACTAAACCTCATAGATGGTTTACTAAAGTTAGCAGAAGAGTAATACTGTGCTTCTAGAGCTTATAAGGAAGAGAGTGTATCAAGAACGCATGACTTTGTTCCAATCTATACTATGTCCAGCAGCTTCGAGTTCACGCGCTAGAGCCTGTTTCCAGCCACCACTACTGTCCATTGTTTCCCAAACAACACCTGCGAAATCACTTGGTATTTCTAACGAACCGCGTTTAAGAGCACATACTTTTTCTCGACCCAAGCGTCCAATAAAGTAGCCTAGTTCCAATAGTACGTTTTGACGGGCTCTAGGTTCGAGTGTTCCACCTTTGATACAGCCCTCATCATCAGGTGTAAGTAGGACTACCGCAAACCCAACATCGCTGTTTGCAACGACTTTTTCGATAATGGTCCTTCCTTGATTAGCCTGTTCATGGAGTATAATGGCTTCTAAACCAATTCGTTCCAGAAAGCGAGCTACAGTTTCTCTCGCACCATCGTCGTGGCCATGAACGATAAAAACCTTTCGTGAAAATGGCTGCTTCAATACAATTTCAGTACTCCCCTTTGATTGGACATAGTTCTTATAATCACGAATAAAAGGAATAATAAGCTGTCCATTGAGCGTGTGGATACCTGAGATTATTTTATTTCCGGAGTAGAAGAAGTGATGACTGAAGTTAATAGCGTAACGTGGGTCATTAGCCAGTTTCTCTATAAGAAGTAAGGTTAACCCCATCGTTTTTTTGTGGTCATCAGGCCAAGCAAGTTGGGCGCTCCCTACCATGCCCCCCCCTGTTTTTTCACTTTCAGTAATGAAAGCGTCTAAATCAACATCTTCGGTTAACTCTTCATTGTAAGGTTCAAGTTCGGTATGATTTAACAATTGGCCGAGTTTTTTCAAGGGCCGTTCATACGTTTGCAACTTTGAATTCTGTAAATCTATGATTGCGTTGTTAATTTCTTCAAAAACATCTTGATTCATTACTATTTCTCGTCTTGTTTCAATCGGGCCTCAGCGGCTTTTTGAAGGATTGATTCTCTATAACTTTCTTTCATTTGTTCGGCGAGCGACCCTACGATAGGGCTACTAGCGTAAGGTTCAATGCGGTTATCAATGATTTGGTTAACTGACTGGATTGCAGCTTCAATGCTTGCAGGGTCGTGAGGATCAAAGTTAACAACGCCCAACTGCCCATCAAGTTCATTCAATGCTTTCTCTGCATTTTTTAGATCTTTTTGCAGTTTATCGAGTCCAGTAATTTTAAGCATGGTTCCTTCCTGTTAATGATATTTCTATATTTTTGTTCTGTTTAAACTGCTTGTTAGAAATTCTTATCGCACAATCTTTCCATCAGGCGTGAGTCTATGATTAAAATTAATATCTATAGCCATTTTGTCAACTAAATCGCGTGCATAAGAATTAGGCATATCATAATCAACTAAAGAGTCTATGATTGAATTTATTTGCTAACACTCTATTAGGTGTTAGCAATATACACACTATACTCATTTAAGCTCCTAAAACACTGGGCTTAACTTATTCCTAAAATGTCATGCGTAAAGGTATTTGTTAATTCTACGCTAGGTTAGGTGTCTAACATATCCCATTTGTCACCAAGAACCCAACTCAAAGCTGATAATTTGACATTAATCATGCTCCACTATTAGATATTGCACTGAGTGATTGCTAAACAGATACTTTTTTAATTAAGCGGTAAAACTATATTTTAAGTTATTAATAACTCGTTTAATAAACTTCCTTCCTTCTGTTGAGTTCAAGACGGAACGGGGGGGTTGCCCTTTAAAATGGAGATGCGGGGTATCCAACCACCCATTCCAGTTTTCAACACCCTCAAAATACTCAATCCCATCTTGACACAACTTTGTAATTTCGATTGCATTTTTGGTGGCCTTTGAATTTAACCTTTGGAGCTTATTACTTGAGAGCTCTTTTGAAGTTATTCCAAGTACTGCCGCTGTTGATTCTAAGTCCCACTTCAAAAGTTTCGAAAAGGTCAGAAGCCCCTTGGCTAAAACCCCTTTCTTTATAAAGTTTATTTCATCGAGGGAGTTTGAATGAGAAGATAACTCACCGCTTGATATTACTTTTATCAGATCAAGGTCATCAGAGGTTTTTGATGGGGATTTTCTCACTGTATATTCTCTTTAATACTTATGTACAAAACAAACTTTAGCAGAAAAAACATATTTTTGAGTTTTTGAGACTTAAAAAGCTCAAATATAAATTGTGGTTAGAATGCTTTATAAGAAAAGTCATTTGCCAGTGACAAATTTAACGATGCTTTGCAGTTGTGACTTGAAATGTTAATAATGCGTGTCTATTTTTCTGTAGTATGCATTTTTCTTATACCCGCCTGACGCGGGCCATGGGTTTGGGGTGTTGTAGAGTCCTTTTGGCAACAATAATATGGCATCGAAAAATGCAAAAATTAATGATAACTATGTTGTACCTTTTAAGCTTCTGCTTTAACAGGTAAATCTTATTAGAGCTGAAGTTCTGCAAGCCTTATAGTAGTCTCTTCCAAAATCTTTCTAGTGGTTACTTTTGAATAAAGTATCAAAATTAAAACTTTCTAAAGAATATTTCTAAGTTTTTCATTAATATATAAAAATTAGCAAGTAAAAAATACAAGCTGAAGCTTCAGAACCAACTCCTTTAAGAGGTGGTATTAGTAGGGGAACATTATGACAAACTTCGGTGACAGTAAAGATGAGTAAAGAAAGAGGCCAACGCAATAGGGACTTATTCCAAGGCTGGGTTGCTGAAATGACATCAAAAGAGTCGCCTAATTGGTTAGATTATTGGCATGGTAATACGTTAAGTCCAAAGAAAATAGCTAATGAACTTGGCTTCGACCCCTCTGCATTTAAAAAAGCTAGAAATGAAAAGCTTTTTAATATGCTACAAGAATTAAAACAAGAATTAGCTACTTCAGGCATTTACAATCAACGTAAGACAAACCTGCCTTTGCAACATGGAGTTATTGATGTTTTAAAAGAAACGGAAGAAGATATAAAAGATAGCGCCAAAATTCGTGATTTAAAAAGAGTAAACAGTAGGCTACAAAATGAAAATGCAAAGCTAGTTGCTGAAGTTGCAAAACTCTCTGAGTTTAAAGAAGTCCTGATGGAAATGGGTTTATGGAAATGAGCAATAACGCTTACTTAATTAGGCTCACGAGAATATATCAATATAGTCCAGACAATGTTCGATTAGGCGCTGTTTTTGTTAACGCAGGTGCTGGGGCGCATCGTATTGAAGTACTTACCACTCAGAATAAGTTGAATATCGATCCAAAAGTAGGTCAACAGTGGAAAATACTAAAAGAACAAAACTTCAGTATAAGACAGCAACAAATCAGTACAGGTGGCTTTGTTGATGTTTGGCGCTTCATGGAACCTAAACTTAAATGCGTAATGCCAGATAACGGAGTTGGTTTTGTTACTTTTTTAAGTACGGAAAAGTCATTTGAAGGCATCGGAACAGTAAGTGCACAATTTCTTTGGCGAGAGTTTCGAAGTGATATATTTAAAATACTTGAGTGCGACAGATACGGTCCATACAAGCACGATAAATCGATAACTAACTTTCGAGCTGTCAGAAAAGTTCTTCTTAGCGATAAAGCGGTGCATGGACTTTGGGATGGCTATAAAGAGTATTCAAATCTAAAGTATGCATCTCAGTTGGTTAAGTGGGAGATTGAGTCACCTATTCAGCGTCAACTATTCAGAATCGCCGATCGGGACGCAATTAATTTCTTAACGCAGAATCCTTATCGTTTGTTTTCATTAGGTATGCGATTTTTGAAAGTTGATGAAATTGCTCAAAAGCACTTCGGTATCAAACAATATGATGTAATTAGGCTAGCAGCCATCGTTGAACAAGCTTTGAGGTTATGGAGTGACAAAGGAAATACCGTCGCTGATTGGCAAGACATAGAGCCTAGCATTAAAAAACTTTTGAACAATGACTCTCGCTTAGTTTCAAAAGCATCTGAGTTAGATGGTGATATTTTAGGGTTTGTTAAGCAAGGCAATAAATACTATGTTTCGGGCAATTATATATTCGAGAAAACCATAGCAAAACGATTCAACAAACTTCGTCAATCTAATGAAACTTGGCGAAGTGATTTGGAAGAGGCGTATTCAGCTGCAATACCTGATGGCTGGAAATTAGAAATAGAGCAAGAGCGAGCAGTAAGGACAGCATTACTCAGTAAAATATTTGCACTTACTGGCGGTGCCGGTACAGGTAAGACATTTACCACGAAGCTTATTGTTGATTCTTATCTGAGGCTCGGCTTTACAATATACCCGGTTGCGTTATCAGGGAAGGCAGCCCGTAGACTTCAGCAATCAATAGGCATTGAAACAATGACTATTGCGCGGTTGTTACGTGAAACAGCCATTAATGAAAAGAATAACGTTTTGCTTGTGGACGAAGCTTCAATGCTAGATGCATATACTATGTGGCGGCTAATTACTCTGTTTTCTGATGAAACACGGATCTTGCTGGTTGGTGACCCTTATCAACTTCCGCCAATTAATGCGGGTTTCATTTTAAATGACTCCATTAATAGTGGAGTCATTAACCATGTGGAACTTGATGTCGTGAGACGGCAGGGAAAAGAAAGCAGTGTACCAGCGTACTCAAAGGCTATACGGCACGGAATGATGCCTGAATCATTAAATACCGCTGAGATAGTATTTCAAGAATCAGCAGGTGAGCTTTTACAAGATGCTGTAACGGCTTATTCAGGGTACGGTAATGCAATGATAATAGCTCCTACTAATTCTACGGTCAGAAAGGCAAACATAAAGTTGCAAGCTGCTGTGAACCATAATGGAAAGGACCTTGATCTAACCGATATGCCTATCACAAAAGGTAGTTATGACTTTAAAGAAGGCGATCCCATTGTTTTTACCAAAGGCAGTTATAAATATGATGTTCAAAATGGTACGTTGGGTGTTATTAAAAGTGCGGTAGCAACTGACAAATACGCTTGTATTGTTGAACTGGAAGATTTTGATGAAAAGGGTGATAAACGATTATTAGAGATAGACTGGCAACTGTTTGAGTATATCGACCTCGCCTACTGTTTAACATTACATAAATTACAGGGTTCACAAGCACCTAATGTTATTGTGCTTCTTGAACGAGGTATATTACTTGATCGCAGCTGGCTTTATACAGCAGTTACACGAGCGGAAACTAAAGTACATATCATCGGGAAAGAAGCTGATTTTCGATATGCAGTAAACAAGAAAGGTGCAATTGAAACTCGCAAAACAGCCTTAGCTGAAATGTTGAAAGATTCGATAGATTAAGCAGAGTTTGAATTGTAATACGGGTTTTTAGTAAGAACCTAAGAAAAGTGGATTAGGGTTCATATCATTAGCTTAAACTCCCATACAATAATTTAATTTATAAACTATCTCTTGTTTATTATGTAAACAAGTTAAATGACAGATAGTTTTTCTTGTGTTAGCTTGCTTTGATAAATTTTTTATTTTTAAATTGATTGACGAAACAAGGTTTAGGTTACTTCTCATATGGATAATGATAACAACAGCTATACTTTTTTAATAGAAAAGCCTTCCAAAGAAGATTTATTTCATAGTGGAAGTCATAGTCGGACAGCTGATGCTGTTTTTAAATCTTTAAAAAATGACAACGACATTAATGTTGTGGGTATAGAAGGTAATCTTGGCTCTGGAAAAAGCACTGTTTTAGAGCTAATCAAATGTCTTAGCAAAGAAGAACAATATGAGTTTGTAGAATTTGATGTTGAGAGATTTCAGCATGGTGCTACTAAAAAAGCTTTAATTGAAAAGCTTTATTCTGCAATTGAAAGTTCTGTTACTTCAAGCGATGGTAAAGCAAAAATTGAAAAAGCCAAGAATGTAGCCTTAGGTAATCACTTTGAGTACACATCTAATATTAAAAGTAATGTTAATATCTGGATTATTTGGTTTACGATAGCTCTATTGGCTGGGGTGAGACTTTTACCTGATGCTTTATCTGGGGTGGGGAATTTTATCCAATTTGTTTATCAATGTTTTACAGATGGGTTTCAAGTTGCGAGTAATAACTTTGATGTTAACGGTTTATCTATACTTTCAATTTTCCTCGCTTGGTTTCCTTATCATATTGTTAGATGCGCACAAAAAAGGAAAAAGATACTTTATTTCTTTGGTACCCCTCCTACAACGGGTGATATCTTCAAGCGAAATAGTAAGGACACAATTTCAGAAACCATTGAAATCAATAAAGAGGTAGGTGCTTATGAGTTGCAGGAAGCTTTAGAGGCTTTCGTTTTTGAGATTCCTGAAAATAAAAGGTTTATCTTAGTGCTGGATAATTTGGATCGTGTAACAAATGAAAAGTTAAGGGAAGTGTGGAGTGATATCGAAGTATTTACTTCTATAGCGCAGACTAAAATTCAATTATTAATTCCTTATTCAATTAAACATGTTGCATCTTCATTATCTTCTGATGAAGCAGAAGGAATGGAGTTTATTTCAAAAAGAATACCAATATCATTTAGGGTTGCTCCAATACTTTCAGCGGATTGGAAAATGAGTTGTTCAAAAATGATTGAAGAGACTGGAATATCTGTTGAAGGCGAAGAATTAAAAGGTATTTTATCATTAATCGATTTATGGACATATGCTAACAATACCCCAGTAACTCCTCGTTTTATGAAAAAGCTAATCAATTCAATTGTGAGCCTTCTATCAACACATAACGAGCCTATTCATACTATAACCGCATTTTATTATCAGTTATCAGTTCAAAACTATAGCTTGTCTTCGGTTGAAGTATTGTCTTCAGAATCAAAGATTAATGATATCAAAGATAAATTAAAAGAAAGTAAAGCAATTATTGAGCGTACTATTGACTTTGAAATTTGGTCGAAAGAGTTCGTCTCAATACATTATTTATCGAGTTATATTGTTGCTGAAAGTGAGATACTTAGAGCCCCATTGAGTAGAGCATTAAATAGCGAGGATATAGAGCCATTTATAGTTAAACAGAATATTTACGCTTATGATAAAATTTTACTAGATTTAATAGATAAGGAAGGAACTGATAAATTTATTTCATTGATGCTGAAAATGAAAAAAACAGAAGATTCGACATATATAACTTGGGTTGATAAGTGGTTTTCACATATAAATATAGCTATAGAAAAGGATTCTTTAGAAATAAAAGATATCGAAAATTTAATTTCTTCAACACAGCAGTTGGTAAAATTTGGAGTTGAAATTAATAGAGCCAGAATTGAAAGTTATTATAAATCGATAAATAAAAAACCAGATGAATTCATTGGTTTGGATGATGTGAATGGAACCTTAAAGTTATTGTATGGATGTTCGCAGCTCCTTTCAAATCGAACCCCGATTATAACCAAACTTTTTAATGCCAAGATGTTTATCCATTATTTGTGGCCTAACCGAAGTTCTTTTCCAAATTGGCAAATCGAAGTTCGCAAGTTAAAAGAAAGTGATATTAAGGAAATATTTTCAGTCATTAATGAAGAGCATTATATAGATAAAGAGTTACTTGAAGAGGTTTCAAGCAGGTTCAGAGTTGGCTGGCTGAGTGAAGAAAACGTGCTTCTAGAACTTTATAAAGAGTTTCCTTCCGTTGAAAAAATAAATGCAGGGGCATTGCTGGAATCAAATATATATGCTGAAGAGTGGTACCATTCAAGCTTACAAAATTACTATCAGAGAGGGCTTTCTTTCATAGAAGAGGAAAGTAAAACTAAGTGGCTAGCTCAAGCGGTCGCTAATATTATTTACCATAGTACACCTCAAAATATTAATTTTTATGAATCTCATATTGAGCTAACGGATGAATTTCATAACGAGTTGGCAAACTGCTTAGCAGTTTCTTGTAGTTTTGGCAAAATATTATCTGCTTTAGAAAACCAAATGTTAAGTAAGTATGTCACGAAGGCTATAAATATTCTAATTCTTAATTCTCGAGTTCAGAAGCTAAATATTGATGCTGTAATTAGAAAATATACTGATTTAAAAACATTGAATATTGAGGAAGACAAGTTATTACACTTTTTAAGTGGCTGGATGAAATCTTATGGTTTTACTTTGAGCGCACTAGAGAAAATGGATGAACTTTTCTTGTTTGATATACTGAATACTAACAGTTCTAACGAATGGCGAAGTAAGATCCTTGAATTAATTGATAGTGGTGGTGAAGCAGATGTTGATTGGTGGATAGAACAAATAGAAAAACCAAACAGCTCAATTAAGTTAATTGTAGAATGGTATGTGAAAAATAATAAGCGATTTAACAAGTGTGGGTCATTAAGTGGTGCTCTCAATCGCTTTTTTACTGATTTATCAGTCAGTAAAATGGAAAGTTACTCTAATAAAGCTTGGATAGGTAGTTTAATTTCAATACTCCCAAAATTTTCCCGCCGTAAATTATCAAGAGCGCTAAATAAGTTGATTGGTTTGCCAAAAACATCTGTTCAAGAGGCTGAGTGTATAATTGTAAACTGTGATGATTATGTTGAGCTGGAACATTCAATGGGAAGTCAAGAAATCTTGGTTCTATTTGAGAATATTGTATCTAATCAAGATGTTGCAACATGGTTTGATAAGCAAAAAATTAATTTTGAGGTGTGGGATGGTGATTCAATTGCTTCTTTTGTCACAGAGATGATTCGTCTTGAAGGAAGTGGTTTTGTTTTCAATAACTTAAATGCAATGCCTTTAATACAAGAAATGAAAGAGAAGGTAGTTTAGGAATAACATAAGTTTTACATTTAATTAGATTGAAAAATATTTACAAAAGTTGGACGTACTTATTGTAGACTTTTAAGATGAAATTATAAGCTGTCCTCGGCGTGTAAGCCATTTTAACGAATATTGGAAGTTTCTTATTACGTTTTCACCCCATATTTATCGCATCACGGCTAATGTGAGAACTATTTTGCGATCATCTTGGGGTGAAATTAACGTTATCAACGAATATTGGAAGTGTTTTAGGGCGTTTTCACCCCATATTTATCGCAACACGGCGAATATGAGAGTTATTTTGCGATCATCTTGGGGTGAAATTAACCTTCTCAACGAATATTGGGAGTGTCTTAGTGCGTTTTCACCCCATATTTATCGCAACACGGCGAATATGAGAATTATTTTGCGATCATCTTGGGGTGAAATTAACCTTCTCAACGAATATTGGGGGTGTCTTAGTGCGTTTTCACCCCATATTTATCGCAACACGGCGAATATGAGAGTTATTTTGCGATCATCTTGGGGTGAAATTAACGTTATCAACGAATATTGGAAGTGTCTAGGGCGTTTTCACCCCATATTTATCGCATCACGGCAAATTTGAGAGTTATTTTGCGATCATCTTGGGGTGAAATTAACCTTCTCAACGAATATTGGTGGTGTCTTAGTGCGTTTTCACCCCATATTTATCGCAACACGGCGAATATGTGAGTTATTTTGCGATCATCTTGGGGTGAAATTAACGTTATCAACGAATATTGGAAGTGTCTTAGGGCGTTTTCACCCCATATTTATCGAATCACGGCGAATATGAGAGTTATTTTGCGATCATCTTGGGGTGAAATTAACGTTATCAACGAATATTGGAAGTGTCTTAGGGCGTTTTCACCCCATATTTATCGAATCACGGCAAATTTGAGAGTTATTTTGCGATCATCTTGGGGTGAAATCTAGTGAAAATATTTAAAACTAATTAATTCCGGAGTGTTTGTAATAATGGGTTAGAAAGGAGTGGACTAGATAGAAAAGAATAATTTACTCACTTACTAATAGGATTTTTGCCTCAATAAGTGGAATGCCGGACGAAATAAATGTGTACTGAGTTGGTGTTCTTTTATTACTCAAACTAAAAATATCAATTTAATCAAGGTTGCTAGGATGGTGCTTTCATACAATGAAGAACGCGACTTATATGTTGCTTTGACACGCTTTAATTACTTTCCTAATCAAAAAGAATATATGGGCGAGCTTCCGCCATGTTTTTCTACACGCCAATTTACACCTGAAGTAAATGAAGCAATAGCTTCGCAGGATAAATCTAAGGAAAGAAAAGGTTTAGGTTTTGATGTAGTAGAGTTTCGTTCTACAAGATACAATAACGTTTCTCGAACTCTAGCGCTAATACACCCTAAGGCGTATTCAGATCTAACCAAAAATATCATTGATAACTGGAGTTCGTTAAGGCATATCTCTGAAAACGAAAGTAGCCGTATAACACCAGAGATTAGGCAGGATGGTAGGGCTTTTGTAATGAATTACGAAAGCCCAATTAGTAAAAAAAGAAGAGTTATTCAGTCAAGCTTTGCTAAAAAAGTAAGAGTTTCCACTGATATAGCTAATTGCTTTAATAGTATTTATAGTCATTCGATTCCTTGGGCGATAGTCGGTGTAGATGCGGCCAAGGCTAACCGGAGTAATAACCTCTGGTATAACAGAATGGATATGTTTACACGTGCATGTAAAAGAAACGAGACTCAAGGTATCCCGATTGGAGCGGGAACGTCTTCAATTATTGTCGAAACAATTCTATCAAGTATAGACTCAAAACTGAGGGAAAAGGGGTACGATTTTGAGCGGTATGTAGATGATTACAATTGCTATTGTAATACTGACACCCAATCAGAAGCGTTTATAATTGATCTTGAACACATGCTAGCGGAGTTTAAATTATCAATAAACTTAGGCAAAACTCGTACATTTACACTACCATCACCTAGTGACGATGAATGGGTTTTGGACCTATTAAGTTGTGTACCAGTAAAAAAAACTGTTGAGAAGGACGGAGACCAAAAAGAGGTCTTCTTGGCCCCAGAGTCTTTAACATTTATAAATCAAGCCTTAAAATTAAATGAAAAAACTCCAGATGGGAGCGTGTTGAAGTACGCAATTCAGCTATTAGCTTCTCACATTGATGTGAGTGGGGCTGAGACCGTTTTTCAAGAAGTATTAAACTTAAGCTGGCACTACCCAATTTTAATACCATTCCTAGATATACTTAGTACAACTCACCAAATTGATATTGAAAGTTACGAGCACCATTTAAACTCCATTATCATAGAAAGTGCGATTAAACGCAGAAGCGATGGTATGTGCTGGCCACTATTTATCATCTACTCAAAAGGTTTGACGCCTTCTGAAGAGGCTATTGAAAAAGTCATTTCTAGCAAAGATTGTTTAGCTCTAACATTAGTTGCTTCTTATCAAGGGTTCACTCCTGCCATCCAATCGTTAGTTGACTCTATAATTGCTAGTGATTTGTACTCTAAAGATAATTACTGGATTTTGTTATATCAACTGTTCATTAACAACCATATAGAGAACCCTTACGAAGATGATGATACATTCAATATTTTAAAGTCGTTTAGTGTTAATTTCCTACCTGAGGAAAATATAACAGAGGCCGAAAAAGACTCAGAAAAAATTGCTATTTCATTAATTTTTCCTGATTTTTAGATTAACTACTTAGCTAAATAAAGCTTTTAAAGATAGGTTTTCTTTGTGCATAACATAGGTAATCAATGTACACTATGGTCTGTTTTGTAGTTTGGCTTAGATCGATAACAAGTCATTGAGAACGGCTAAATCTCATTTTAATTGATTGGTCAAACTGCCCCTTGCTCTTATATTCAAGAAATAAGCAATATACACATGTTTTTTCAATATAACTTTGCCAAGACTTTTAGAAAACGTAATGATAGCAATCCCTTATGTGATTTGTTAAAACTACATACTGTAGAAAAGTGAGCGTGCTATTCAATTGTTAGGCTTCTTGGAGATTATCTGCAAAGATGGACGATTTTTTTAAAACAAAGGTTGGTTTTACTGTTGGTTTATTGGCAGCAGTATTTGCAATCAAACCACTTGTAGATGTATCTGGCAGTTTTGGGTTCGAGTTTTTTGAAATCAAACTTACAATTAAACACGCATACTTTTTTCTTACAGCTTGCTTAGGTTTAGCTGTATATTTTATTTCACTACAGTTTGCTTCATCTAAACACTTAAAGTTATTTGATACCATTAGTAATGTTTGTTACTCAATAGCTCTTGCAACTCCACCTATTTTTTTACTTTTTTGGGCATTGACCGTGATGGGTTCTCTTGTTGGTAGTTTGATAACACAGATACCCCCTAGCGTTTTATCTGCTACTGCCGCTTTTCTTTCAGGATTTTTCGGCAAGAATCTCATTAAGCTATTATCCCAGACCATCAAAAACAAATTTAATGAGGAAAAAATTACAAAAGAGAAAGATGAAGAATTGGAATTATTGGCTAGGGCGGAAAAAGCGTTCTCAGTTGGTATTTATGATATGGCTGTTAATGAGTCAGGACGGGTCGTAGAGGCATTTCTGAGAAGGTTTTTAAGCGATGTCAAAGCTCCAACCGGTCAAAATTTTTATGAACTTGTTCAAATCGCAGGAGAAATGGACATCCTGTCGCCACAGGATATTGATTTACTTAATGTGGTAAGAAAGGCAAGAAATAAAGCAATACATGAAGGAGGAACGACTATGGAAACGGCACAACATATAATGAAATTGTCACGTTTATTTGTTACAAAGATGCTGTTCGTGTTAAATCAACATAAATGAGCTTCAGAGCCATACATGCAACTTAAGGCTATCGAGCGTTGGAGCGCTGATTCACCTTATTCCTCATTATTGTCTTGTGTTATCGCCCTTTAGAGAGGGGGTAAATATCCACCTCTGACATATACGCAATTTTAGATATGATAAAGCACTGTTAATCGAGCTTCAATAAGCTATATGTTAGCTCATTATTTACGAAGCTTGTTAAATTATTAGCGATGCTAAGTGGGCACTTCTTGTCTTAGCAGAAATGTTGAAAAATGTTTAAATTTAACCGTAATTGGTAGGAAATAGTATAGTTTATCTACATTATTGTTTTTTAATGTTTAAAAATAAATTAGGGTCACTTGGGTTAAGGTATTGACAGTTAAGAATTTTGTTGCTGTACTGACCCTGATTTTGTGTGTTTTGTCTTGGATAACCGTTTTAGCTTCACAGTATATTTAAGATTGTAGATTAAATTTCTACCTACAACCCCTTTAAGTGTTTGAAATATTTTAAACCCAGCCTAGTTGCTGGGTTTTTTATTTGCCTAATACTTCGTTATCACTACTTTTACTTGAGTAGTTACATTTACAAAATAATTCTCATTAACTGTTTTTGCTAGGTGTTTAAAATTACAAAACTTTTGACAGCGCTGGTTCTAGGATATTTCTGATATTGCTTTAAATCGCCCTGCAGCCTTGTATTTATAGGGTTCTTGAACAACACTTTGTATATGTTTAAGCAACTAACCTGTGAAATGAAACGAGACTTAGCTTCACAAATAAAGCAACCGGTGGTCATCTATGTGGCGGCCGCTTTTTTGCTATTAGTTGTTTTTAATATTTTCTTAAGTGATGTGTTGCACGACAAAGTTCATCGCACCGGTACTGAGCTTGCCAAGCAAGTGTATGAATTAAACCTCGACCCGATTGCCTCGCAAGATATTATTGCTACCTTAGTTAAAAGCCAAGGCTTTGCAATGAGCGCTAGTGATGTACCACATAACTTTGCAAACTTTATCGACTTAGAGCAAGAGGTATTTAGCTATAAAACGGTTAATTTGCGTTTATTTCATTGGCCTTCTTGGCTGGTCGAAAGTCACTTATTTATTTTCCTAAATTTAATATTGCTTGGCACTGGGTATTGGGGCTTCCGCTGGTGGAAAAAAATGTTCAAGCAATTAGCAATAACAGAAAAACCGCTGAGCAAACCATTTGAACAATTAAGCACTCAGGTTACAGCCAAGAAAGTTGTATCACCTAAACCATTAGGTCATCAGGATTTAAATATTTTGTATGGTGTGCCAACAAACTATAACCATTTATTTGCGCTATTCTTTTGGAAGAACCCTTTCCCTGCTAACCTCGACGTTGATAATTACTTTAAGTTAGTCATTGCAAAAGGGTTTGGTGAACTTGTAAATCGATCTGTGAAATTATTGCCATCGGGTGGTATTGCCGTGACCTTAAACAGTGTGCCTGCCACCGAAGTTGATAAATACACTAAGCGATTACATCAGGTTATATATCAAGCTTGTTTAAATTATCGTAGTGACTTGTCTCGTGCTGATATAAAAATTGGTGTGTGTAATTACCGCACAGGGGCTGATCAGGCCGTGGTTTATCAGCTTACTAAATCAGCATTAGCGCTGGCGAAACAAAGTGCTTGGCAGCATATTCATCGCTTACCCTTTGGTCATACGCAGTCAAGCATGCTTGCTGATAGTAAAGAACACCTATTTGAGTACATTAAGAAAAAACATTTTATGTTGTTTTTTCAGCCTTTGTTCGACTTACAAACAGGCGATATTTTACAGCATGAGGCGTTGATCCGTATTCGCCACAAGAGTTTAGGCTTGCTTGCGGCTCGGCATTTTATTCCTCATATGAGTAGTAAAAAAGATGTCTTGTTATTGGACCAAACTGTGATTTCTCAAGTGAAGAAAATGCTGCTGAACGAAACGGGCTCATTAACGGTGAGTATAAACTTACACGCAATGAACTGGTTTAATGACGAGTTTTGGCTGTGGTTTAAACAGCAAATGGAAGGGTTTAATAGCGCAGACAAATTGCAATTTGAACTAAGCGAAGACGATTATCTAAAACAGCATAAAAAGCTCAGTGAACAGTTTGAATGTTTAGAGAAACTGTCTGCTGGTATTGTTATTGATAACGTGCGTAGTGCAGAACATATAGCAACTTATAGAAATATCAAAAATATATGCAGTATTAAGTTAGCATTTGAACTGATACACAATATAGATACCAACACCCAACAGCAAAAAATTGTAAAGCAAATAATTTCTAAGGGTACTGAGCTAAACTTTCCTGTTTATGCGGTTGGAGTAGAAACACAGAACGAACTTGCGACCTTAAAAAACCTAGGGATCATTGCGGCTCAAGGCTTTTACTTTGCTGAGCCATTGCAAAAACTGGCGGATATTACACCTTACAGCTAGTCAATGAGGCCTCGGTACTTGAGGCCATCTAACCCTTGTAGCCCACCAGTATGAACTGCAATGATATGCGTTCCTTCACTAAAGTAACCTTGCTCTATTAATTGCCAAACGGCATAGAGCATTTTGCCGCTGTAGATTGGCTCAAGCGGGATTACGTGCTGCTCACTAAAGGTTTGGCAAAATTGCCACAAGTCATCGCTAAACTTTCCGTAACCACCATCATGAAAGTCGCAAAGCAGCTGCCAGTTTTGTTGCTGATTTGCTTTATTACTTAGCTGCTTTATCTCATCAATTAAGTAGTGCGCTTGCTTTAGTACTGCGACACCTAACAGCTTTGTGTGTTGTGGTGCACCTTCGATTAAACCTGCTAGTGTGCCGCCACTACCAGTTGGGCAAACAATCACATCAGAGCTTGGTAGGCTTTGCGCTAATTCTTTACAGCCTAAAAGTGCGGCTGTGTTAGTGCCGCCTTCTGGCAATATGTAGGCATTCGGAAACTGCGCTTGTAACTGTGCTAAATACGTTTGGTCGTGCCTTAAGCGGTAAGTAATTCGATTTACTGGGTGTAAGCGCATACCGCATTGCTTTGCGTAGTTGAGTGTTGGATTTGCTTCGTCTAGCTTAGGGCCGCGAATAATACCGTGGGTTTTAAAGCCAAATAACTTACCTGCAGTTGCCGTGGCATGAATATGATTTGAAAATGCGCCACCAAAAGTGAGTAGTTCAGATTTACCCTGTTGCTGCATAACATCTAAGTTAAACTTTAGCTTACGCCATTTGTTGCCACTAATTTGCGGATGAATAAGATCATCTCGCTTGATGCTCAGCTGAATTTTACGTGCAGCTAATAAGGGGTGATGAATTGTTTGTACTGGTGATTCAAAAGAACTATTCACGGCATTAATTTTCGTAAAAAAACACGTCTTATTGTAGCAAAGTCGTCTTACAGATAGAAATTAGTCAATTAAACTCAAATGATTTTGTTATTTACTGGCATCAACTAAGGTAATAGATGTAAACTCAGATAATAATTGAACAAAGCTTGTGTTTTGCCTTGCAAGTACATAGCATAAGAGTTTAATTATAAAAAATAATAATGACCAAATAATTGCCGCTTTTTGGGAATGGAATATATGCGAATTGCTCCTTTATCTCTGTTAATTTCAGTTAGTTTGCTAGCAACTAGTGCATTTGCACAAGATACTGCTACGGTAACTGGCATTGAATCAGAGATCAGTAAAAAACAAGCCGAATACGATAACTCGACCTTAATCCTCGAAAAACACCTAAAAGAAGAAAGTCAGTTACAAAAACAACTCGAATTATTGCGCGCCCGCTCAACTGAGCTAGATAAAGAAAAAAACCAAGCGCTAGATGCAATGAACGAGATGTACCGCCGACTTATTGATGACCCAACTCTTGATATCAGCAATGCGCAGTCGCGCTATCAAAAAGCTGTGGTTGATCACAAACAAAACAAAGATGATATTTCGATGCAATTGGCGGCAATTGCTTCACATAGAAAAGACATTGAGCAAATTCGTGTATCAAAGCACACCCAGTTAAACACCTTAGAAAGTTTAAAAGAGCAGTTAGCAACGGCACGTGTTGAGCGTTTACGTAACGAATTCACTCGTGAAGGCACATTAGAGGTTAATCACACGATTAACTGTAAGCGCACCGAAACACTTGCTGCCTGTGAACAACGTGGCCAACAAATGGGCTTACAAAAAGCCACTAAACGTTTTGTAGACCAGATTTTTGCTAACTTAACTGAAGAGCGTTTGGTTGAGCCAAAACGTAACCTTGCCGGTGCACAAGTTAAGATTTTAAGTAGCCATGTCGTGAACAGTGCGTTCAGTGGTCAAGGTAACTACAACGTTAACTTAAGTGTGACGATGCGCGGTGATGTAAACAGCAGCCGTTTATGTAGCTTACTTAACTTAGATAATCGTTTTTGTGCTGACTATGGCACGCCACTGGCTGGTAACTTTCAGCCAAGCTACGGCACTACCTATTCAGATAGTCAGTTAACATTCAGTGACTCTCAGGATAATGGGCAGGTGGTATCGGTTTCACGTATGAGTGAGCAACCAGTAAGCGATTATTCTGTAAAAAAGCCAATAAAGGTTGAACCATTACCTGATCTAAAAAAATCTAAAATGGTTGAATTAACACTGCGTTCAAATGTTTATGACGACGAAGTGTTTATTGATGGTGTTAGCTATGGTGCAACTAGGTTAACGACATCATTACCAAAAGGTTTTCATGATATTGAAATTCGCAAACGTGGCTACAAAAGCTATAAAGCGCGAATTGATCTGCGTAAAGCACAAACCATTAATGCAAACCTAGTTAAAGTGCCAGAGCCTGTTGTTGCTGAAGTGACTGCGGCACCAGAGCAACCTGTAACAGCACCTGTTGCAAGTATTGTTAATAAAACCAGTTCTGCCAGCATTGTAGTTATTCCCGCTGGTAAATTTAAGATGGGTGACATTAACGGCAATGGGTTAGCGAATGAACGCCCAGTGGTAGAAAAAACCATTGCTAACTCATTTGCAATGCAAAGCAAAGAAGTAAGCGTTGGTGAGTATGAGCAATTCGTTGCGAATACCGGCTATAAAACAGAAGCAGAAAAAGATCGCGGCTGTGCGTATTACTTAAATGGCGAACCAGTGTGGGAAGCAACCTTAAACTGGCGCAACCCAGGCTTTGATCAAGAAAGTGATTTTCCGGCGGTTTGTTTAACTTACAACGATGCCAAAGCGTATGCCGATTGGTTATCGGGTCAAACAGGCCAGCTGTTTCGTTTACCAAATGAGGTTGAGTGGGAATACGCTGCACGTGCAGGTAAAGAAACTGAATACCCTTGGGGTAACGAAATTGGTAAAAATTTAGCGAACTGTGGCTGGTGTGGTAGCGAATGGTCAAACAAGAGCGCTGCACCAACAGGGTCGTTTTCTCCTAACGCATTTGGCCTATACGATACAGTAGGTAATGTGTGGGAATGGACAAACAAAAAGTCAGGACAGTCTGATGTGGCTGTTCGAGGCGGTGCATGGAATTTTGCTCCTAGCCTAGCACGCGTATCAACGCGCTTAATCTTAGCGCCAGATTTTCGTGCAAACTATATCGGTTTCCGTTTAGTACGCGAACGATAAGAATTTAAAAAGGAAGCAATGGATGCTTCCTTTTTTAGCATTTTAATTAAAGCAGTTGCGCTTTTTCATGATTAGCATGATAGAGTGAGAGCAGCTAGTATAAGAACGAATTTTCAAAGGTCATCCAGCCTCATGTTTAAAAAACTCCGTGGTATTTTTTCAAACGATCTATCGATCGACTTGGGTACAGCCAATACCCTAATTTATGTAAAAGAAGAAGGTATCGTATTAAACGAACCTTCAGTTGTTGCTATTCGTCAAGAGCGTGCTGGTGGCCCTAAGAGCGTAGCATCTGTAGGTACCGAAGCTAAGCAAATGTTAGGTCGTACTCCGGGTAACATTAAAGCAATTCGTCCAATGAAAGACGGCGTTATTGCTGATTTCTACGTTACTGAAAAAATGCTGCAACACTTCATCAAGCAAGTGCATAACAACAACTTTATGCGCCCAAGCCCACGTGTACTTATTTGTGTGCCTTGTGGTGCAACGCAAGTAGAAAAACGTGCTATTCGTGAGTCTGCTATGGGTGCCGGTGCTCGTGAAGTGTACCTAATCGAAGAGCCAATGGCTGCGGCTATCGGTGCTGGCTTACCAGTGTCTGAAGCAACCGGTTCAATGGTTGTTGATATCGGTGGTGGTACAACTGAAGTTGCCATTATTTCTTTAAATGGTGTGGTTTACTCTTCATCTGTACGCATTGGTGGTGACAAATTTGATGAAGCTATCATCAACTATGTACGTCGTAACTTCGGTAGCTTAATTGGTGAAGCGACAGCTGAAAACATCAAGCACCAAATTGGTTCTGCTTTCAAAACAGACGAGCCTATTGAAATTGAAGTACGTGGTCGTAACCTTGCTGAAGGTGTCCCGCGTTCATTCACGCTTAACTCACACGAAATCTTAGAAGCACTGCAAGAGCCATTAATGGGTATTGTGAGCGCGGTAATGGTTGCATTAGAGCAATCTCCACCAGAGCTTGCGTCTGATATCTCTGCACACGGTATGGTATTAACCGGTGGTGGTGCATTATTAAAAGACCTAGACCGTTTATTAATGGAAGAAACCGGTATTCCAGTTGTGGTTGCTGATGATCCATTAACGTGTGTTGCACGTGGCGGCGGTAAGGCACTAGAAATGATTGATATGCACGGTGGTGACGTATTTAGCTACGACTAATGAAGTTACTTTTTGGTCGTACCATCTCTTTGCAACTGCGACTTTTTGTCGCAGTGCTTTTGAGTGTCGTGCTGATCGTGGGCGATCGCTACACTCAAGGTGGTACAACAATCCGCACCAGCCTAAATACCCTAGTTAGCCCACTTATTTATCTTGCCAACTTGCCCTATGAGTTATTTAGTATTGGCGCGAAGAACCTTCATACCCGCGAACAGCTTTTAACCGAAAACGAAGCGTTAAAAAAGAAGCAGTTACTACAAAGCGAACAACTACAACAACTGTCATTTTTATCTCGTGAAAACGATAAGTTACGCGCTTTACTCGGTTCATCGGCTAAGCAATCAAATCGTAAAATTATTGCACAAGTTCTCTCTGTTCATTCAAACCCGTATAGCCACCAAGTGGTTATTAACCGTGGTACAACGGATGGCCTAAGCGAAGGCCAAGCTGTGATTGACGAAATGGGGGTAGTGGGGCAAATCACTCAAGTGGGTTCAACTACCTCGCGCGTACTACTGATGACCGATACAACCCACGCAACACCTGTGCGTATTTTACGTAACGATGTGCGTACCGTGGTTGAGGGGATTGGCAAAATCAACGTGGTAAAACTTTCGCATGTACCACATAGCCTTGATGTTCGCATTGGCGATATCTTGGTTACGTCAGGCCTTGGCGGCACCTTCCCAGAGGGATATCCGGTTGCAGTAGTGACCGAAATTAACCGTGATGAAGGGCGTCCTTTTGCGCAGGTTTATGCTGAGCCAATTGCGCAACTTGACCGTATTCGCTTATTGGTTGTGCTGTGGCGTAATCAGCAGGAGAGCATCAGCAATGAATAGTCGTCACTTTTTGCTGATTGCTATCAGTATCTTCTTTGCATTGGTAATGGCGCTAATGCCGTTACCGATTTCGTTTGAACCATACCGCCCAGACTGGGTGTTAATGGTATTAATGTATTGGTCGTTAGCGGTGCCACACCGTTTAAATATTGGCACAGCTTGGGTCGTTGGTTTATTAATGGACCTTGCATCAGGCTCGCCACTCGGTGTGAACTCACTGACTTACTCGGTATGTATATTTATCACTGCGAGTAACTTCCAAAAAATTAGAAACTTTTCTTTATGGCAGCAAAGCATTTTAATTGCTTTGTTTTTAACGCTTTACCACCTCATGCAATTTTGGCTTAACCACTTTTTAATGGGCGTTTATTTTAGCCCGCATTATATGTGGCCAGTACTAACCGGCATGCTTTGTTGGTGGTGGATATTCTTAATTTTGCGTAAATATCGCCGTCATTTCAGGATTAGATAATGCAAACCGCAATTTATTTGGCGTCTGCATCACCGCGCCGAAAAGAGTTGCTCAGCCAACTTGGCGTTGAGTTTTCTCAATTTAGCGTTGATGCAGATGAAAGCCAATTCCCAAACGAAGCCCCGCGCGATTATGTAGAGCGTCTTGCTAGACTCAAGGCACAATCGGGCGTTGCTATGGGTTACACTGACCGCCCAGTACTTGGCAGCGATACCGTGGTTGTCATTGATGATACCGCACTTGGTAAGCCGCTAGACCAAGCTGATTTTACCGCCACCATGAAGCGCTTATCTGGCCGTACTCATCAAGTGATGACGGCTGTGGCAATTGCTGATAGTGAGCAAGTAAAAAGCTGCCTTGTTGTTACCGATGTTACATTTAAACCGCTCAGCGATGCTGAAATTGATGCTTACTGGCATAGTGGAGAGCCGCAAGATAAAGCCGGTGGTTATGGCATTCAAGGCTTAGGTGGTCGCTTTGTTAGTCACCTTTCGGGTAGCTATTTTGCGGTTGTCGGCTTACCTTTATATGAGACAGAGCAGTTATTAAACGAATTTTTAAGAGGGTAACATGAGCACCGAATTACTGATCAACGTTACACCGAGCGAAAGTCGCGTTGCGCTTATCGAAAATGGCGTACTGCAAGAAATCCAACTAGAGCGAATTGGCAACCTTGGGATTGTGGGCAATATTTACTTAGGTAAAATCAGCCGAGTATTACCGGGTATGCAGGCTGCGTTTGTCGATATTGGCTTAGAGAAAGCCGCTTTTTTACATGCATCAGACATTGTAAACAGTGCCTCAATTGTAGAAGGCGTTGATGAGCAGCCAATCAAAAAAGTACAAGATATTCGTGAGCTTGTGCGCCAAGGTCAACATATCATGGTGCAAGTGGTTAAAGACCCGCTAGGAACCAAGGGCGCACGCTTAACAACTGATATCACTATTCCTTCTCGTTATTTAGTGTTTATGCCAGATGCAACACACGTAGGTGTAAGCCAGCGCATTGAAACCGAAGAAGAACGTTCGCGTTTAAAGAAAATTGTTGCCGAATATGGTGATGATGACGGCAGCTTTATTGTTCGTACTGCAGCAGAAGGGGCATCGGAAGCTGAGCTACGTCATGATGCGGAATTCTTAAAAAAACTGTGGCAAAAAATCGTCACTAAGCGCAAAAAAACCAGTAAAGAAAGTATCTTGCATGAAGATTTAACACTGGCGTTTCGAACTCTACGTGACTACGTAGGTGAAGACATGGAGCGTATTCGTGTTGACTCAAAATTAACCTATCAAGAGCTTAAAGAGTTTACTGAAGAATTTGTGCCGCTGTTATCGGGAGCATTAGAATACTACCCGGGTGAGCGACCTATTTTCGATTTATTCGATGTTGAAACCGAGATCCAAAAAGCGCTACATCGTAAAGTTGAGCTTAAATCGGGTGGTTATTTAATTATCGACCAAACCGAAGCGATGACAACCGTTGATGTAAATACCGGTGCGTTTGTTGGCCATCGTAACCTAGAAGAAACCATTTTTAATACTAATATCGAAGCGACCTCAGCAATTGCTCGTCAGCTACGTTTACGTAATTTAGGCGGCATCATTATCATCGACTTTATCGATATGGTTAGTGATGAGCATAAACGCCGAGTCTTGCATTCACTTGAGTCTGCACTTGCAAAAGATCGTGCAAAAGCCAACATAAATGGCTTATCTGCACTAGGCTTAGTAGAGATGACCCGCAAACGGACCCGCGAAAGCTTAGAGCACATTCTTTGTGATGTGTGTCCAGCGTGTTCAGGGCGCGGCTCGCAAAAAACAGTAGAAACGGTTTGCTACGAAATCTTGCGTGAAATCGTTAGGGTAAACCGTGCTTATGCAGCTGATAAGTTTATGGTTTACGCAGCTCCTTCGGTAAGCGAAGCATTGATCAACGATGAGTATCACAACCTTGCTGAGCTGGAACTATTTATCGGTAAGCAAGTCAGTATTCAAACAGAGAGTTTATATAACCAAGAACAGTTTGATGTGGTAATGATGTAATGAAGGCAAAAACGGTCTGCTTTTATTGTTTACGTAAGTTATGGCAAGTATTTGCTATTACTCTCGTACTGCTGGCCGTTATTGTCTCTGTGGTAAAGTATTCACTGCCATACGCAAATGATTATAAAGATGACATTGAAGCGTTTTTGTATGAACGCTTTGATGTAAATTTAGCAATAGGCTCAATCTCAGCCAGTTGGCATGGCCAAGGCCCTGCCTTAGTCATCGAAGATATTTCTTTTGAAGATAACCAAACCTCACCGATTGCACTCACCATCGATAAAGCGAGTCTTGAAGTTAATTTATGGGAGTCAGTAAAAACTCGTCAGCTTAAATCGAACTATTTTGTGATCAATGGCTTTCATGCTGATGTTGATTTACCCACTATGCTTGATTTGGGGAATAACCAGCAAACCAGCAACTTTGAGCAAAAAGAACTAATTGAAGGCTTATTCCTTGGTGAAACGGGTCACTTTGCGGTGCAAGACAGTAGCCTCAATTTTACCCTCAATGATGGTAAAGAGCGCAAGCTGATCCTTGAAAACATTGTCTGGCAAAATACCCTTGAGCAACATCAAGGTTCAGGTACGTTAGCCTTACCGGGAATTTCTGTTGGTAGTTTTGACGCCCGCATGGCGCTGAATGGTTCGACCCTCGAAACCATGGCTGGCGATATCTATGTGCAAGCAGCGAACGTTGATGTATCTAAGTGGCTGGCGCAATATATTAATACCGACAAGCAGCAGCTTACTTCAGACATCAATTTACAAACCTGGTTTAGTCTTGAAAAAGGTCTGATCAGCGATGTAAAAGTGCAGTGGCTACCGAGTTTCATTAACTGGCAACAAAACCAAGAAGCGCACCAAATTAGTTTAAGTGAAGGTGGTTTTCATTTATTTCCAAAGCAAAATGGCTGGCGCTTAAAAAGCACCGGACTCACCTTTGAAAGTGACTTAAAACAATGGCCAACCTTACAGTTTGAAGCTCAACTTGGCGATAAAAGCCAAATTTGGTTAAAGCAATTTGATTTTGCATTGCTGGCAAAGTTATCGCAGTTAAGTAACTTTGAAGTACTTGCCCCGTTTTTAGCGCGTCAACCCAATGGTCAGTTAAGTGATGCCTATCTTGAGTTAGGTCAGCAAGATAACTGGCAACTTTGGTTTCAGGGCGAACAAATTAATTGGCTGTCGCTGCAGGGCATTCCTGGCGGTCAGGCGATTCGTGTTGATGGCTTAATTAATCAATCAGCTGGGCGAATTCAGCTATATGGCGAGAACAATCAACTGCTAACGAACGGCAGCTTTAGCCAAGATATTGCCTATAACCAATTAAATGTAGAGCTCGACCTTCACCATTACGATGATGGCTGGCGCATTAGTAGCGATAATATCTGGCTTGATAACGACGAAGTGACTGTGGCTGCAGAGGTGATGCTAAGCCTCACCGATGAACCTCGGTTAGATTTATATGCCGAAGCTTACGCAGCGGATGCTAAAGTCGCTGGGCATTATTTCCCGTTACCTGTGATGAGCGAAAAGCTGGTTAATTACCTTAATGGCGCAATTAAGGGCGGTGAAGTCAATAAAGCTCAAGTGCTGTTCTCGGGGCCATTTAAAGGGTTCCCGTTTAAAGAGCAGCAAGGTCAATTTGAAGTGTTAGCGAATGTTGAAAACGCTAAATATAAGTTTTCACCAAGCTGGCCTGAAGTTGAAGATGCCAACGTCATTTTACATTTCGAAAATGAGCGCATGGATATCTATAGCAAGTCGGGCAAACTGGTTAACCTCGCTTTGGGGGAGAGTGTTCATGTCAGTATTGCTGATTTAATGAATGCAGAAATTCTAAAAGTTGCCATTAATAAACGTGCTCATGGCGATAAGCTTAATCCATTTTTTACGGCCACTCCGCTTGCTAAGCCTTTGGCGAGTGTTTTTGAAGTTGTGCAACCGCAAGGTGAAGCAACTGCCGATATTGAGCTGTTAGTAAATTTACGTTCGGGTCATGTTGATGCGATTGGTGAAGTTGAATTGGCCAATATTCCGGTTTACCTTGCACAGCCAGGTATCACGCTTAACCACATGACCGGTATTGTTAAGTTTAATAACGATAAAATCGACTTAAAAAATGCCAAAGCAGATTGGATGGGCATGCCACTTACAGCCAACTACAACAGTGAAAATGTGGCTGATACCTATCGCGCCGAAATTGCGATAAAGCTGGCCCTTGAAGCTGAGCCTTTAATTGAACAAGCTCATGGTTTACTGGCCGGTTACTTAAGCGGCCAAAGCAATGTCGATATTAATGTGTCGCTTAACTTTTTACCGAATGACTTTAATTACCGCGCCGATGTGAGTGGTAATTTAATCGGTGTGACTAGCCAGCTGCCTGCACCTTATAACAAAAGCGCAGAGCAGAAATGGCCATTAACTGCGGTCGTGCAGGGTGACCATATCTCTAATTTGATCACCGCGAATATCGATGAGCAGTTATTCTTTAATGCGATTTTAGATAACGGCGAAAAGAAATTTAGTAACGCCCATTTAATTTTAGGTGCGCAAGATTTAGGACTTAATCGTGAAGGTTTTGCGGTATCTATCGATTTACCAGAAACCGAAATAGTGCCTTGGTTTGGCCTAATTGATCAGATTATTGCGCTTACCAAAGTTAAGTCTGATACACCAAGTGTGATGCCTGCGTTCAATAACATAACGGGTAAATTTAATAAACTGGCACTACACAATATCGACTTTAATGATTTTGAATTTCGCTTAGCGCCAAAACAATCAGACTTAGAGTTAAAGCTAAATGCTAAAGAATTACGTGCCGATGCACTTATTCCAACCGGTGAAACACGCAGACCAATTCAAATTTTTACTGACTACCTGCGTATTAATTTTAACGAAGTCGCAGAGCAAACAGAGCAAGACTCAGAACCAGAAGATTTAAGCTGGTTAACCCGAGTCCCAGCCATCGAGTTTAACTGTGAAGATTGTAAAGTGGCTGAGTATCAGCTCGATAAAATTAAAAGCAGCTTAGTTGGGGAGAACGATAAACTCTTGTTCACTGAGCTGGTCATCGACAAAGGCGATCACGTATTACGTGGTAAAGGGCAATTTGCCGATGGGCAAACACGCTTTAGTGGTAACTTACAAAGTGACGATATTGGCGAGTTATTTGATGAGTTTGATATCACCACCACAGTCAAAGATTCAGATGCCAATATTAAGTTTGATCTTGCATGGCAAGGCGCACCTTATAGCTTTGATGTACCAAGTTTAGCCGGTGAATTAGATTGGCGTTTAGGTGAAGGGCACCTTGCTGAGATCAGTGATGGTGGTGCGCGAGTATTCTCTTTACTGAGTTTAGATTCGTTAGTGCGTAAGCTGAAACTGGATTTTAGAGATGTATTCTCGAAAGGCTTTTTTTATAACAGTATGCAAGGCACCATGCAGCTAGAAAAGGGCATAGCTTACACCCAAGATACCAAGCTTGATGGTGTGCCTGCCGATTTGACGATCAAAGGCCATACAAACTTAAACACCTTTGAAATTGATTACGACCTAGCGGTTGCACCGCAGGTGACGTCGAGTATTCCAGTGATTGTGGCATGGATGGTTAACCCGGTAAGTGGTCTTGCAGCGCTGGCAATCGATAAAGTGATTCACTCGGCGCGGGTGATCTCAGAGATCAACTTTAAAGTAACAGGTAGTACGAACGATCCTGTCGTTGAAGAAGTAGATCGTAAGAGTCGTGAAGTGACGTTACCGCAAGCCGCGCAAAGTCAGCCGCAGTCGTCGACGCAACTAAAATTAAAAGATGCCGCATCTTCAGCGAGTTTAGATAACAATGAAGGTTAACCCTCATCCACAGGTTGTTGCTGTGCAAATGTGCTCAAGCATGAATGCTGAGCAAAACCTCACTTTTTTAGCAGAGACATTGAATCAGTTACCTGCAACTCGGCCATTGCTAGTGTGTTTACCCGAAAGCTTTTTGATCTTTAGTAAGCAAAGCCAAGCAAGTTATGAATTAGGTCTGCAAAGTGAGTCATATAAAGCGAAGCTTGCCGATTTATGTAAGCAACATGATATTTGGTTAGCTGCTGGAACCCTGCCTGTTTCACAGCAAAATGGTAAGTATTTAGCTGCCTCGTTTTTATTTAACAACCAAGGCGATGTGGTTGCGCAGTACAATAAAATTCACTTATTTGATGTAGATGTTGCCGACACTACGCGCAGTTACCGAGAGTCTGATGCGACGCAAGCAGGCAACGATATTGTGGTGGTCGACTCGCCATTTGGTAAAATTGGCTTAGCAGTATGTTATGATCTACGTTTTAGTGGCTTATTCACCGCCATGCAGCGCCAAGGGGCTGAGCTTATTTTAGTGCCAAGTGCCTTTACCACAGTTACCGGTGCTGCTCATTGGCATATTTTATTAGCTGCGCGTGCAATCGAAACACAATGTTATGTGATTGCCGCAGCCCAGTGGGGTGAGCACGAGAATGGCCGCCACACTTATGGCCACAGCATTATTATTTCACCATGGGGAGAAACGCTCAGTGAGCTTGCCTCTGGTACCGGGTTTATCAGCCATGAGCTTGATTTAAACCGCTTGAATACAATTCGCCAAGACATGCCTGTGCAGTCTCAGCAACGATTTAGAGAGCATTTATTATGAACACGGTTGAACAGCATTTATTACATGACAGCCAACTAACGAGAGAAGAATTAGAAAAAACGCTCGCTTTTATTCATCAACATCAAGTTGACTATGCCGATCTGTATTTTCAATCAAGCCACCACGAATCTTGGGTGCTTGAAGATGGCTTAGTGAAAGAAGGCTCATACAACGTTGAACGTGGTGTGGGTGTGCGTGCTGTTAGCGGTGAAAAAACCGGTTTTTCATACTCAGATGCGATTAACCTTGAAGCGTTAAACAAAGCAGCAACGGCAGCGCGCAGTATTGCCAATGCTGGCGAAAACAAAACGATTCAGGTGTTCAGTGATGTAGCTGCTAAAGAGCAGTATGCGCCGCATCAACCAATTCAAAGCATGAGCAACGATGACAAAGTAAGCCTGCTACGCGAACTTGAAAACTATATTCGTCAATTAGCACCGGATGCTGAACAAGTGATCAGCTCAATGTCGGCGGTTTATGAAGAAGTGTTAATTGCTGCAAGTGATGGCACCTTTGCCACCGATATTCGCCCGCTTATTCGCTTAAACTGTTCTGTGTTACTAGAAAAGAACGGCCGCCGTGAGCGCGGTGGTGCAGGGGGCGGTGCGCGTTTAGATTATGGCTATTTTAAAGAATTAGTTGATGGCAAACCGCGTTGGATGGAGTACGCCGAAGAAGCTGTTCGCCAAGCAAAAGTAAACCTAGAAGCAATCGATGCGCCTGCTGGTAGCATGGAAGTCGTGCTAGGCGCAGGTTGGCCGGGTGTGTTACTACACGAAGCGGTAGGCCATGGTCTAGAAGGTGACTTTAACCGTAAAGGCGCATCAGCGTTTAGCGGTAAAGTAGGTCAAAAGGTGGCATCTGAGCTGTGTACAGTCGTGGATGATGGCACTATTGCTGATCGCCGTGGTTCATTGAACGTGGATGATGAAGGGACACCAGCTGCGTATAACGTGCTCATTGAAAACGGTATTTTAAAGGGCTACATGCAAGATAAGCTAAATGCCCGTTTGATGGGTGTTAACCCTACTGGTAATGCGCGCCGCGAATCCTACGCTCACTTACCTATGCCACGTATGACCAACACCTATATGTTAGGTGGTGAGCACAGCCAAGCTGATATCATCAGCTCGGTGAAAAAAGGTATCTTCGCGCCTAATTTTGGTGGCGGCCAAGTGGATATTACGTCGGGTAAGTTTGTATTTAGTGCCTCTGAAGCCTACTTAATTGAAAACGGTAAAATCACACAACCTATCAAAGGTGCAACACTGATTGGCAATGGCCCTGAAGTGATGCAGCAAATTTCGATGGTAGGTAACGACTTAGCCCTTGATAAAGGCGTTGGCGTGTGTGGTAAAGATGGCCAAAGCGTTCCTGTAGGTGTGGGCCAACCTAGCCTTAAAATTGATAACTTAACTGTGGGTGGTACGGCTTAATAATCCTCACTAATAGTTAAAATGAACGCGAGGGTAATCCCTCGCGTTTTTGTATTAGCTAAATAGCATCCATATACCTGCGGCAATCATAAATAGGTTCTCACTCAGAGAGATAAAGCCGAGCGGCACATTACTGTCGCCACCAACACAGGCACATTTCAGTTCTCGTTTATCGAAATACACAGCCTTAATAACCGATATCGCACCTATACCACCAATAAATAATGAAAATGGTGCAACAGCTAAGGCGGGTAATTTAGCCACCATACCTATCGCTACATACGCCTCGATAAATGGATAAACATAGGCGTAGGGCACGACACGCATGGCCAATAGGTCATAGGTGATAAATGAGTTAGAAAAGCTGAATAAATCTTGCAGCTTTTGTATCGCTAATACCGCCATTGATAATGCCACGAACAGCATCAGATTTTGCATAGAAAATAACGCTTCACCGCTGGCATAAGTAAAACCGCAGCTTAGTAACATGGTCACTGCAAAAATCGCTAATACAGGGGTGTAACTAGTACCTTGCTGACCTGCCTCGGGCAGATTAAAAAAGTCGCGCAAATCATCGTAACCGCCAATGCGTTTATCATTGATAAAGGTTTGTGGTGTGGTTTTTACATCATGCTGCTGTTTGAATTCGTCAGTTTGCTCACGGCTGGTTAAATGACGATCATCAACATCGTAACCATGACGCTCTAATAAATCTTTTGATTTTAAACCGAATGGGCAAATATGCTCATCGGTCACCATACGATATAAAATTGCAGACTTAGACACAGTGCCTCCTTGTAAAAATGCCTTGAGTACTGCGTAAAAGTTACTCAATTACACAGTAAACAAGGGCAAATTCTTGCTATAACTGGTTACTTTATTAACAGTTACAAGGTTTGTGCCAGCTTTAAGCATAAAAAAACCTTGTGGCAGCACCACAAGGTTTTAAAATTGACTCGCAACGTGAGTTTATCTCATCGTTACAAACTCTTCTGAGCCAGTTGGGTGAATAGCCACAACTGCATCAAAGTCTGCTTTGGTTGCGCCCATCTTCATTGCAACAGCAAAACCTTGGATCATTTCATCGACGGTAAAGCCAATGCCGTGTAAGCCAACAACTTTTTCGTCTTCGCCAGCACACACTAGCATCATGTTACATGCTTGACGGTGCTGAGTAACTGCTGTGTACATTGCTGCAAAGCTTGATTTATATACTTTAACGTTATCGCTGCCGTATTGATCAATCGCTTGCTGCTCTGTTAAACCAATTGTGCCGATTGGTGGATGGCTGAATACCACTGTAGGTACTAGCTCGTAATCCATTTTTAAATCATCAGGTAATTCTTTATTGAATAAACGCTCTGATAGAGTACGACCCGCTTTAACGGCTACTGGCGTAAGTTCAATACCGTTTTCGATGATATCGCCAACTGCATATACATTTTCAGCTGTGGTGTTTTGGAATTCGTCTACTTTAACGTAACCGCTTTCAGTTACTTCAACACCTGCCGCTGCAAGATTGATCTTGTCAGTTGTAGGTGTACGGCCAATTGCCCAAATAACTTCATCAACGTTTTGGCTGTGACCATTTTCAAAGTGAATTGTTAAGCTACCATCGCTTTCTTTAACCACTTCTTTTGGTGTGCACTCAGTGTGAAGAGTCGGGCCTTCTTTTGCCATGATATCGACAAGCGTATCAACAATGTATGGGTCAAAAGTACGAAGTGGTTTGTTTTTACGAACAAACAGATGTGTTTCTGTACCAAGGCTATGAAGTACACCTGCGATTTCAACGGCAATGTAACCAGCACCAACCACTGCAACACGCTTAGGCTGTGCGTCTAGCTCAAAGAAGCCATTTGAATCAATACCAAGCTCAGCGCCTGGGATGTTAGGAATAGTAGGGCGACCACCAACAGCAACAAGGATATGGTCTGCCGTGTATAGCTCACCGTTAACTTCAACTGTTTTGTTATCAACAAACTTAGCAAAGCCATTGATTACAGTTACACCATTGCTAGATAAGTACTTGTTGTAACCTTGGTGAATACGGCCAATATACGCTTCGCGGCTTTCAACTAATTTAGCCCAGCTAAAGCTTTTTAATTCAACATCAAAGCCGTAGTCAGGTGCATATGCGTTAATTGCTTCAGCAATTTGTGCGCCGTGCCACATAACTTTCTTTGGAACACAACCCACGTTTACACAGGTGCCACCCATGTGTTTTGCTTCAATAAGAGCGACTTTTGCGCCACGCATTGCTGCACGGTTTGCAGAGGCAATACCGCCACTACCACCACCAATTGCAATGTAATCAAAATGCTGAGCCATAGTTTGTCCTCAAAAATAGATAGTTTTTTATAAATTAATCGATTTAGCAATAAGTTGATAATAGCATAATAAAGACCAAGGTTAAGCCCCTTGTATTTCATCAATTCGCCCCAACTTCAAAATCATCTTCGCATAAAATTTGAGAACGAAAATGACAATTGCAGAAAATAACCCACTCATTGGTTTAGAAGGGCTTCCGCCGTTTTCTAAAATTAAACCAGCACACGTAGTGCCAGCATTAAAATCAGCGATTGCTGAGTGTCGTACCAAAATAGATGAGGTACTGGCAACTAAATCATACACATGGAATGATTTGGTGCTTCCGCTTGAAGAAGCTGATGACAAGTTATCACGCTTATTTTCACCGGTATCACATATGAATTCTGTCGTTAATAACGACGAGCTACGTGAAGCCTATGAGCAATGTTTGCCGTTGTTATCTGAGTATTCAACGTTTGTTGGTCAGCATCAAGGTTTATACGATGCTTACAACGAGCTTCACAACAGTGACGAATTTAAAACACTAACGATTGCCCAGCAAAAAACCATTACTAATGCACTGCGTGATTTTGAGCTATCTGGTATTGCTTTAAAGCCTGAGCAACAAAAGCGTTATGGCGAAATCAGTGCGCGTTTATCTGAGCTGGCCTCTAAGTTTGGTAATAATGTCATGGATGCCACACTCGCTTGGCAAAAGCACATTACAGATGAAAGCGAACTGGCTGGTTTACCAGAGTCTGCGTTAGCCCTAGGTGCTGATACAGCTAAAAGCAAAGAGCTAGATGGCTGGGTATTCACGTTAGATTTTCCATCTTACTTACCAATCATGACTTATGCTGATAACCGCGAGTTACGTGAAGAGTTTTACACTGCGTTTGTGACGCGTGCATCTGATCAAGGCCCTAATGCCGGTGAGTTTGATAACTCTGCCATTATGAGCGAAGAGCTTGCCCTTCGTCATGAACTTGCCGAGTTACTTGGCTTTAACAGCTACGCTGATATGTCATTGGCGACTAAAATGGCAGAAACGCCAGAGCAAGTTTTCTCATTCTTAGAAGATTTAGCAGCTAAGTCTAAACCACAAGCTGAGCAAGAGCTTGCTGAGTTAACAGCCTACGCAAAAGACAAGCACGGTGTGACTGAGCTTGCTGCATGGGACTACGCTTATTACGGCGAAAAACTTAAGCAAGAGAAGTACGCGATTTCTGATGAAGTACTGCGCCCATATTTCCCTGCCAATAAAGTTTTAAGTGGCTTATTCACTACTGTAAATCGTTTATTTGGTATTAGCGTAAAAGAAGTCACAGAGTTTGATACTTACCACCCTGATGTACGTTTTTTCGAAATTTACGATAGCAGCAATACTTTACGTGGTCGCTTTTATCTAGATTTATACGCCCGTGATCGCAAACGCGGCGGCGCGTGGATGGATGACTGCATGGGTCGTAAAGTACGTGCTAACGGCGAATTACAAACCCCTGTTGCGTACTTAGTGTGTAACTTTAATAAAGCTGTGGGTGATAAGCCTGCTTTGTTTACGCATAACGAAGTGACTACGTTATTCCATGAATTTGGTCATGGTATTCACCATATGTTGACACAAGTTGATGCTGCGCCAGTTGCAGGTATTAACGGTGTTGCATGGGATGCGGTTGAGTTACCAAGCCAGTTCCTTGAAAACTGGTGCTACGAAGAAGAAGCGCTGAACTTTATTTCGGGCCATTACGAAACAGATGAGCCGTTACCAAAAGAGTTATTAGATAAACTCCTAGCGGCGAAGAACTTCCAATCAGGTATGCAAATGCTGCGTCAGCTTGAGTTCTCGTTGTTTGACTTTACTATTCACCATACTTACAAAGCGGGTGAGCCATGTAACATTCAAGCAACTCTTGATGATGTGCGCAGTAAAACGGCCGTTGTTAAAGCGCCTGCATTTAACCGCTTTCAGCATGGCTTTAGCCACATTTTTGCGGGCGGTTACAGCGCAGGTTATTACTCTTACAAGTGGGCTGAAGTACTTTCGGCTGATGCGTTTTCTAAATTTGAAGAAGAAGGCATCTTTAATCCAGCAACGGGCGAAGCTTTCTTAAAGAACATTTTAGAGAAAGGGGGCAGTGAAGAGCCAATGGAGCTATTTAAAAAGTTCCGTGGACGCGAACCACAAGTTGATGCACTACTTAGACATAGCGGCATTGCTGCATAATAAAGTTTGTTGATCTAAAGCGCCGTAAGGCGCTTTTTTTATTAATATTTCTTCGCAAAATCACGCTCTCGTACTATCCTTCTTAAAAAAGAGTTTATAGGAATTAAGCATGTCAAAACTTGTATTAGCCATTGATGATGATAAATATATCCATCATGTGATTGAGGAATCGCTATCGGGCTTTTGCACACTGATCCATGCTAAAAATGGCGACGAAGGATTAAGACAGGCGTTAAAGTACAACCCTGATATCATCTTACTAGATATCGAAATGCCGGGTAAAACGGGCTTTGAGGTATGTAACGAATTAAAAGCTAACCCGCAAACAAAAGACACGCCTGTGATGTTTTTATCGGGTAAAGCTGACCTACCAGACCGTGTAAAAGGTTATAACGCAGGTGCTGCTGATTACATTGTAAAACCATTTAATGCTGAAGAACTCATGGCACGTATTCGCGTGTTATATCAATATCGTCAGCACTCTAAAAAGCTTAAAAGTGATGTAGAGCGAGCGCAAATCACTGCCGAAATCGCGATGACAGACTCAGGTGATATGGGTCGCATAATGCGCTACGTTGGGCAAAGCTATCATGCACACGATATCAAAGCGTTATCTGAGCATATGTTTGAGTTTTTTAATCCGATGGAGCTCGATGTCGTACTGGCGTTTTGGTATCAAGATGTTGGCGTATTTTGTAGTGCTGAGGGTGGGGTGTGCCCACTTGAGCAAGAGCTGCTCGAAAAACACCGTGATGCAAATCGTTTTGTTGATTTTAGCCATCGTACTATTATTAATTACCCTAAAGTGTCGATGCTGATCAAAAACATGCCACTTGATGATGCCCAGCTTTATGGTCGTTATAAAGATCTATTCCCGCATATTCTTGAGGTGACTAACGCCAAAGTACAAGACATGGAAAACAATGAGCGGGCACTGACTCAGGCGCAGCAAATTGGTAACTCGTTTAATGAGCTATCTGATCAAATGTACCAAAACAGTGATTCGCGCGAACATGCTGTAGATAAATTTGCCGCTCAACTTGATGAGCTAAACAAGTCTATTGAGCAAAGTGGTTTATCGGGCAGCGATGAAGTCGCATTTCACTTGCAGCAATTAAAGCAAACTCAGCTGATTTTTACCTCACTGAATGAAGACTTATCGTTTATAAAGTTTCAGCTAAAACATATTATCGAATCGCGTAGTGAGCTTTTAGCGAGCTTACAAAAAATGGCTGAGCCGAGTGAGACCGAAGATGTGACCTCACAAACGGATATCGAGCTATTTTAAGCCATGCTATACTGGCGGCGAATAATATAGCTCGGAGTTTTGCGTGGTAATTCATTGTCCTTTTAAAGAAATGCGTCCTTATTTAGATGCGATTGAACAGCGTTTTGGTTTGGCTAAGTGGGCTGAGCAAAATGCAGGCTTTTCGCTTCATTATGACGACCAAGGTCTTAGCCTGAAGAAAAAGGACGAGCCAAAGCTTGGTGCTATTCATGTTGATTTTGTAACGGGTGCTGCAGCTCATCGACGCAAGTTTGGTGGTGGTAAAGGGCAGGCAATAGCTAAGGCTGTAGGGTTAAACAAAGGTGCCACGCCTGTGGTGCTTGATGCCACTGCAGGCCTAGGCCGCGATGGCTTTGTACTGGCATCACTAGGCTGTAAAGTGATTTTGCATGAACGCCACCCTGTAGTTGCTGCGCTATTATTTGATGGCCTAGAACGCGCCTATAACGATGCTGAAATTGGCCCTTGGATGAAAGAAAACATGAGTCTAGTGTTTGGCTCAAGCCATACTTTACTAGCGCAGTGTAGTGATACTCCTGATGTTGTGTACTTAGATCCTATGTTTCCTCATCGTGAAAAATCAGCCCTCGTTAAAAAAGAAATGCGAGTATTCCAAGAACTCGTCGGTGCAGACAGCGATGCTGATGATTTATTAGAATTTGCTTATCCACTTGCCAGTAAGCGAGTCGTTGTTAAGCGCCCTGATTACGCCCCATTTCTAAATGACAAAACCCCGAGTATGCAAATCAAAACCAAGAAGAACCGCTTTGATGTATACGTAAAAGCTGCAATGGTCTGATACCATCCGCAATATTAAGCGAATTGGTATTTATTTAACCCTTTTGGGTTAGTTGATATCGCTTTTACTTGTTATTTTTTACGGTTTACATCAAATTGTCATAAAAGGTTAATATTCTACGCGCGTAACGTTACTTGGGAATATCGTTTATGCGCGTGTCATCATTTACTCGGCTATTGGCCGTTTTACTCACACTCGCCAGTATCTTACTGGCAGCCACTCTGTTCTGGGCTAGTCAAACCTTACTCGGCTTAGAGCAGCAAGATAACGCTTATAATAAGCTTAAAAACACCATCATTATTGATTTAAAAAGTTACCTTGATGATTATTTAGAGCAAGGTGACAGCCAACACTTAAATAAAGCCTCAACGCTGATAAGCGATGTTAAAAAGCAGCATTTAGCTGAGCTACCTAAAGATCTAGCGGGTCAACTAAATAGCCAACTGACGGCCCTTGATAAAGACATTAATGGTAAGTATCGCGCTTTAGGTAAGCTATCGGGTAACGAAATGGCACTGCTCGATAACTCGTTAAGACAAATGGCAGGCTCTGCTTCATCGTTAATTGGCTATGCAAGTAAAGCACAGCCGCAAACAGCGCTTGCGCTTGAATATTATCAACTTGCTGCTGACTACTACAGCGAAGTGACATCACTTGCTTTATATACTTACAAGTTAGTGATCAACTTTGATCAAGACACTAAAAACAGCCTTAATCAAAGTGTTGAAAACTTAAATGCCCTTGCTACTAAAATCGACAGACTCGAAAACCTAGGTGTAATGAGTGAAGTGGATGAAGACGCTTTATTTTTTGGCGAAGAAGCAGAAGATTTAGCCGGTGATATTAAAGCAGAGCTAACAAGCTGGCCTAAACGTTTCCCTCGTGATTTAGCATCAACACTTGAGCAAGCTGAGCAACGACAAACCGGTATGCAAGCACTGCGCGAACAAATCGGCGCGTTGTCTGCAACGGTGCTCGGTGCAGAGCAAAAACTAAAAGATGAACAAAGCCAGCTTAAGCAACAAGTGTTTATCGTGTTTTGTGTCGCTATTGGCATGCTGGTGGTTTTAGCGGCGGGTGTGTATTTCGTACAGCGTAACCAAGTGCTTAACCCACTGCGCCAATTGCGTGATGGCTTTGCCTTCTTGATTGAAAGTAATGAGCTTAAAAACATTGAGAGTAAAAACCCGAAAACCGAAGTTGGTGAAATTGCTCATTACTTTAATCAATTAATTGAACGCCAGCGTGGTGAGGCAGAAGAGCGAGCACAAATGCTTAAGGTTATTAATGATTTTATGCTAGAAATGAGCGAGCACTTACATACCATTGCTCAGCAAACGGATGCCAGCCACTCTCAGGTTGAACAAAACCAAGGTTTACTTACTGATATTCAACACATTGGTGAGCAGGTCAATAACATTAATGGTCAAGTTGCTGATAACGCCAAACAAACCTTTGGTGCGATGGAGCAGAGCTTAGGCTTTGCCGAGAGCATGTTAACCGCAAGCTCTCGCACTGAAGAGCGCGTTGAGCAAGGTCTAGATAGCTTAAAAGAGCTATTAAAAGGCGTTGATGATGTTGGCCAAGTTATTGAGGTGATCAAAAACATTGCTGAGCAAACAAATCTACTGGCATTGAATGCGGCGATTGAGTCGGCACGTGCAGGTGAGCATGGTCGAGGCTTTGCGGTTGTCGCTGACGAAGTACGAAAGCTTGCCAGACAAACACAAGGCTCGCTTGATGATATCAATAATCAGCTAAACCGCCTAAGTGAAAACTCAACCATGGTATCAGAGCAAATTAGTGCACTGGCTACCGATGCCGAGCTACAAACACAAAATGCTCAAGAGCTTAAACGTAATTCAGAAGGCGTTGCCGATAACGCGCAAGATGCTAATAAAGTCGCGTTTGATGCTATGGAGCTTGCTAAACAGCAAAATGCCTTACTCGAAAACTTTAGCCAATCAATGCAGAGCATGAAAGGGCAGGTAAGTGAGTCGAACTCACTGGTTAGTGATATTCAGCATCGCCTACAAGAGCAAATGCACACCATTAAAACCAGCTTAGGTTTATAACTCTTCAAGGGGCGAGCAATGGTTTGCATTGTTTGCCCTTAAATCATGCGGTATTCAATTTTTTGGGTATATACTCTGTACTCTTATTTTCTTTCAAGGAATCACGATGATCGAACAAGGCCAAACTTTACCTGCAGCAACCCTTAGCGAATTAACCAGCGAGGGCATGCAAACTCTATCAACAGAGGCATTATTTGCAGATAAAAAAGTGGTGCTATTTGCGGTGCCAGGTGCATTTACGCCAACCTGTTCAAATGCCCACTTACCAGAGTTTATTACGCTAGCCGATAAAATTACCGCGAAAGGCGTTGATGCAATTTACTGCGTATCGGTGAACGATGCATTTGTAATGAAAGCATGGGGTGAAGCTCATAACGCTGAGCATATTCGTATGTTAGCCGATGGTGATGCAAGCTTTACTAAAGCACTTGGTCTAGATAAAGACACAGCTGGCTTTGGTGGCGTACGTTCAAAGCGTTATGCGATGATCGTTGAAAACCAAACAGTAACAGGGCTGTTTGTTGAACAAGACAAAGAGTTTGTAGTAAGCCGCGCTGAAGCTGTGCTTGAAAAGCTTTAATTTCAATATAAATACAAAAAAGCCGGACGTAAGTCCGGCTGAAAGTCCCAGGGGGGTACTGGGGAGATCAACTATTAAGGTTGATACTGTGCATCCAATGTTACACCAGAGAAAGTACGGTAAGCATTTAAGCTTAAGTGCCACGTACCTGCTTGTGGATTACTGAATGTACATGTTTCTGCGTTACCGTTTTTGTACGGACGACAGTCATAGCTAGATGACGTTGGTTGGCTACCAAACTTAACGAATAAGTCAGCATCACCTGAACCACCAGACGTCGTAACAGTGAAGCTTGCCATACCTGCTGGTACTTCTAGCGTGTAATGTTTCCATTGACCAGCACTTGCAGAGATATCAGTCACTGTACCGCCACCTGCTTGTGGTGAACCTGAGCCTGAACCACCGCCAGAAGTTGTTAAATCACCCACAAGGCTAACACCTGAGTATGCAGAGTAACCATTGAGCATTACATGGTAAGTGCCTGCTGTTGGGTTATCGATAGAGCATACTTCGTTGTTACCGCCTTTATACGGGCGACAATCATAGGTTGACGTTGTTGGTGCGCTACCTGCACGAACGTAAAGGTCAGCATCACCTGTACCGCCACTCATTGTGAAGGTTACGTTAGTCGCACCTGTTGGCACTTCCATTGTGTAGAAAGTTTGGCTGCTAGCAGAGCCACTTAAACCAGTTAGTGCTTGACCATCTTCTAATACGTTACCCGTTGGTGGTGGCGGTGTTGTGCCTGAGGCTGCTGCAACAGCGGCTGCCGCATCAACAATACCTGTACCACAGCTTGTACATGTTGCCGGGAAAGAACGAGTTGTTGATTTTAAGATGCTTTCGATTTCATCTGGCGTTGCAGATGGTTTAGCTTGCTTGATTAGCGCTGCTACACCCGCAACATGTGGTGCTGCCATCGATGTACCTTGCGAGTAGTGATATGAATCGCTGCTTGGGCTTGTAGAGCCTGAGTTGTGTGTTGATAATACACCTTCAGAGTCATTAGCAAAGCTTTGTGCGCCACCCGGTGCTGCAACGTCAATGTTGCTACCGTAGTTTGAGTAGTAAGCACGACCACCGTTACGACCAACTGATGCAACGTTTACAACGCCATTACAGTTACCTGGGTTGTAGTTTGCAGAGTTATCGTTATCGTTACCCGCAGCGATTACGATCACAGTGCCGTTGTTTCGTGCTTGGTTGATAGCGCTTTGTGTTGTAGAGCTACATGAACCGCTACCACCTAAACTCATGTTGATAACATCAGCAGGGTTAGCATTTGCTGGTACGCCAGAAACTGAACCACCTGAAGCCCAGATAATACCGTCAGCGATATCAGAAGTTAAACCACCACATTTACCAAGTACACGTACTGGAACAACTTTTGAGTTGTAAGCAACACCGGCAACACCTTCACCGTTGTTAGTCACTGCTGCAACAGTACCCGCAACGTGCGTACCGTGCCAGCTTGAGTTTTGCGCACCATGTGTGTAACCACATTCGTTAGCGCTGATTGCATCACCTGGATCGCGTGCATCGCTATCACGACCACCACCATCGTTAGCTACAGACACATTAGAGATCATGTCATAGCCAGGAAGAATGTTGGCATTTAAATCAACATGAGGACGGTAACCAGTATCAAGTACCGCAACAACTACACCGCTACCCGTTGCTGTATCCCAAGCCGTAGGAAGGTTAAGTCCACCCGCTTGCTCGTAGTAGTGCCATTGGTCGTCATAACGTGGGTCGTTAGGCGTTGCAAATGGCTTTAACATTTGGTCGATTTCGATGTATTCAACGTTACCTGATGCAACCATCTCTTGCATGAATTCTTGTGCTTCTTGAGCAGAAAGTTTTTTATCAGCACGCATTACGTGGTGATTACTCATCGCCATTGCACGAACATATTGTGCTTTTACTTTACCTTTTTTACTGGTGAAGTTTTTAACAAAGCCTTTTGCTTTTTTGTTCATCATAGTCGGCGTTTGTTCTGCTGCCGACATTGTCATCATTTCATCACTGTTGTTTTTATACTTGATGATGAATTGTGTACCAAAGCCTTCTTGGCCTTGTAATTTCGCTGCAGTTTCCTGCATAGATGGTGACATTAGTTGGTTTGGAGTAGCCATTGCTGCCGTCGTCCCAAACAACGCAGTCAAGCTCAGTGCAATTGCGCACTTCTTCAAGTTGTTGTTAGTTGTCATAATGATCCCTAGATTGTTATGTAAATCTCCACGATATTTTTCGCGAAGGGGGACAAAGGTAAAATAAATGTAAATATAGTTAAAATATCGTTTTATTATGATTGTCTCTATTTTGGTTATAACTAAGTGTATAGACGTCTAAACTAGTCTTTTTATGGTGTTTTTTAGTTGTTTTCTCATAATAAAGTTATAATTTTGCGGTTTTGAGTTTTTACTTTATTTCGTTTTTTGGTTTTATCTTTTTTGTAAAAACACCACTGTGTTAACACAGCAGCGACAATAACTTGTTATAATCAGCTAAATTTTTTTAGTGAGTATGAGTAATGACCCAAGTAGATGTTATTGTGATTGGCGCTGGTGCCGCAGGTTTGATGTGTGCTGCACAAGCAGGCTATCGTGGTCGCAATGTTACTGTGCTTGATATGGGCAAAAAGCCGGGCCGTAAAATATTAATCAGCGGCGGCGGGCGTTGTAACTTCACCAATGAAAACGCAAGCCCAGACAACTACTTGTGTGGCAACCCTCACTTTGTAAAATCGTGTTTAAGCCGTTATACCCAGCATGACTTTATAGAGCTGGTGGACCGTCACGGCTTGGCCTATCACCATAAAACGCTGGGCCAGTTATTTTGTGATAACAGCGCACAAGATATCGTCGACATTCTTTTAACTGAGTGTGAGTGGGCGGGGGTTAACATAGCGCTGCGTAACGAAGTACTCAGCGTGACAAAAACCGATGCGGGTTATGAAGTTATTACCGAGCAAGACAGCTATCAATGTGAGTCGTTAGTTGTCGCATCGGGCGGATTAACCATGCCTAAGCTTGGGGCATCACCAATTGGTTATAAAATTGCCGAGCAATTTGGTTTAACAGTGCTGCCAACCATGGCGGCATTAGTGCCATTTACGTTACACCAGCATGATAAAGATCGCTTTGATGGGTTATCGGGGATCAGCATTCCTTGTCTGGTTACCAGTGAAGGTGGCACCCAGTTTAAAGAAAACATCTTGTTTACTCACCGCGGCCTTTCGGGCCCAGCTATTTTACAAATCAGCTCTTTTTGGCGTGCAGGGCAAACTGTGTACATCAACTTGTTACCCGAGAGCGATTTAAAACAGCAGCTTGAGCAGTGGCGTCAAAGCCAAGGGCAAAAGTCACTAAAAAATACCCTTGCGACAATTTTACCAAAACGCTTTGTTGAAATGCTGCACGACACGAAAGCGATCCCAGATTGCAATGTAAACCAACTAAGCCATGCACAAATCGACGCATTACATGACTACATTCACAATTGGCAAATTAAACCCAACGGCACAGAGGGTTACAGAACAGCCGAAGTCACGCTTGGCGGTGTAGACACCGACGAGTTAAGCTCAAAAACCTTCGAAGCGAAAAAGTCACCGGGCCTCTATTTCATCGGCGAAGTCACCGACGTCACCGGTTGGCTAGGCGGCTATAACTTCCAATACGCCTGGAGCTGCGGCTTTGCAGCAGGGCAGTATTGTTGATTTGAGTTACTAACAGTTAGTTGCGAGCTGCTAGTTTCTAGGGGAAAGATGTTAGTGGTCAAGCCATAGGAGCTAGGCTTTAGGAACTAGGTGCTAGGTTAGCACTTGCTTGTAGGTCGTGCTTTAGCGCGTTTTTTATGACGCCATAAATGAAGACCTACATAATTGAGCTTACAACTCTCCGCTTAAAGCTAACTTCCGATTTATAGTCTATTATTTCATTTTACTGAGTAGTAATAATGTATTGGACTCGGGTTGCCCATGAAACTTAATGACGCACAGATGTTTGTTAATCCTATTTATCGGTTAATAGAAATTACACCTATCCCTGTCATTGTTTCCTCGCCTAGCGGCAAACTCGAATATGCAAACCCGGCACTAAAACAACTATTAGGTTACGAAGGCGATGAAGTGTACGCAGATGATGTTGTTATAACTCATGCTGATGACAGGGAGTTAAATAAAATTATTCGTGCCAAGCTTAACCAGTTTCCTGAGCAGCCCCTACAAATCGAAAAGCGTTACATGCATAAGTTGGGTCATGCTATTTATTGTCAGCTAAATATTGTTGCCGAGATGGATAATGACGGTAATGTTGTGCGTTATATTTCGCAAATTATTGACTTAACAACAGTCAATAAAGAGGCGGCCGCGGATATTTTGTTGACCCATTTGGTTGATAAATCGAATGATGCCATCTTTGTTGCAAACCCTCAGTTTGGTCAAATCCTTAATTGTAATCAATTTGCTTATAGGTGCTTAGGTTATGAAAAGGAGGAGCTTTTAAAACTAACCATTCCAGACATTAACCCTGACTACGATACCAAGGCTAAATGGCAAGAAAGGGTGGCGCGTATAAAAGCTCAAGAAACCACTATTTTTGAGTCGTGCTTAAAACAAAAAGATGGTCAGGTTTTTCCTACAGAAGTGAGTGTGTGTCATATCGACCATCAAGGGAAAAGCTATCTACTTGCGATTGTGCGTGACATTTCAGCTCGAAAAAATAAAGAGCAGGCTTTGATTGAGCTTGCGAATCTTGACCCGCTTACTCAATTACCGAACCGTCGTTATCTAGAGCAATTATTAAATGATGTATTTAGTGAAAATGGTGATGTGGCTGAAGGAATGGGCTTTATTTATATCGACTTAGATGATTTTAAACAAATCAACGATCAGCATGGTCATGCACTAGGCGATGAAGTTTTGGTATGGGTTGCAAAGCAACTTAAAGCTGCCGTCAGAAGTATCGATTATGTGATAAGAATGGGAGGCGATGAGTTTTTAGTGACTATTTCAGGCGTAACTAACACGACGATTTTGAATCGCTTAGCGCATAAAATTGCGGATCAATTTTCAGCCCCTTTTAGTTGCAAAGGTAAGTCAATTGAGGTCACAGCAAGTATCGGTGTGACAGCGCATTTTCTCGGCGATGGTGTGTATGCAGCAAACCAATTAATTGAAGAAGCGGATGCGGCTATGTACCAAGCTAAAAAGCAACCCGGAACAACCATCATTCATTTCAGCTAACGGTTTTAACGTCTTAAGTTGCTCTGAAATTTGAAATTTGAAATTTGAAACTTGAAACTTGAGACTTTCCCCTCAAGCAGCCACTTCAACACAATTACGGCCGTTACTTTTCGCTTTATACAATGCTTTGTCGGCAATGGTGAGGGTTTCTTTCACGGTTGTTGAAGCATGAGCTACGCTATGTACACCAATACTCACGGTAAATTGCACGGTTTGTACTTCATCAATGGTGATGTAGGTTTCTTGGGCTTTTTGGCGAATTCGCTCTGCAATTTGCTTGGCATCAAGTAGGTTACAATTGAGTAGTAACACAAACTCTTCGCCGCCGTAACGGCAGGCTATATCTGCAAGGCCTTGCTCTGAGGTGAGTATGTTGGCAAATGCGATAATGACTTTATCGCCAACATCGTGACCATATGTGTCGTTGATGTTTTTGAAGTGGTCGAGATCAGCAATTAGGAGGGTTAACTCTTGCTGATTACTTGCCATAGCGGCAATCAGTTCTTCACTTTTTCTGTCAAAGTAACGGCGGTTGTAAAGGCCTGTCATAGGATCTGTATCGACCAAGCGATTGAGCTCAGTTTGCTGTGCTTTAATTTTTTCGAGGCTCTTAATTCGATAAGAAAGAATAAACGCCATCATTAATGCTTCGAGCAAAATACCTATGCCTACACCGTGGCTATTTATCACGTTTGCGTCGCTGATCCCCTTGTAATAAAGCACCGCCAGCATATTGAAAATGACAAACATAGAGTGACCAAGTAAAAAGTATTTTGCTAGCGGGTTTCCTTTGCGCCACAGCGAAATAGATACTCCAAATGTCACCGTCATCATTAAAGCAGCCAAGCTGCTAGCAGGTTTTAAGGCACCTACAATATCGAACAAGCTATAGATAAAGTCAGCAACCAGTAAGAATAAAATAATCGACAGCGCGATATGCTCTTTAGGGTAATGCTTTTTGGTTTCGAAAATGAGCATTACAAAAATCACTAAAAAGCTTGGCATGCTCAGTAAGTTAGAATTGAGCTGTAGTAGCTCGGCACTAAAAATACCAAAGAAGTTAGCAGCAACACCATAAGATAGCGCCACCCAAACCGTGCCAGAGATAAGATACAGTGCGTAAACAATGTTCTCGATTTTACGTGCCGATAAATACAAGAAGAAGTTATAAATCATTAGCGCTAACATCATCCCGACAAGCAGCGCAATGTAATTACCATTCCCGACAAGGGCTCGTTTTGAATGCTCTTCATCATAAATAGTTAATGCAAACCACTGATGTGAAAAGGTCACGCTTTTTATATAAATTGTTTTTTGCTGGTTAGGAGCAATATAAAACGAAAACACGGCACTGCCACCAAACATGTTGGCTTTAGGCCCTGCTTTATCAAGTTGGATAACTGATTGGTTTATCAGTTGTCCTGATTGTGTTTCGTAAAAGCTGACTTCTTCTAAATGATAGGCATCTGGGTTATGCACAAATAAGCGTAGGGTATCGCTGTAGCTATTTTTTATAACTATTTTTGACCACGTTGTTTTAGCGTTAGTGCCCAAAGTAAGCTCGTTTTTACTGTTGATAAAATTTTGCTGCTGAACTTGTGAAAGAGGCATAGTGCCTGTGCTATCAATAAAATAGCTCATAGCAAATTGAGTGAGGTCAACGCTACGTTGATCGATATTAACAATAGGGGAGTTATCTGCACGGCTTTGGGTCGTCATGCTTAGGCATAATGAGTAGATAACAAAAAGCAGTAAAAAACGCGCAATCATCCCTAATGCCTGTGTCCAAATAAATATAATAATAAAGTTTTATTTTTAACGTAAACCGCTGCCTTGTCGAGTAAATTATCAACGAAAATAAAAAAAGCCGCTAACTTAGCGGCTTTGTTGGTTGCGAAAATATGGGTTAACGTAGGTCGAAACGATCTAGCGTCATTACTTTAGTCCACGCTGCTACGAAGTCATCAACGAACTTTTGTTTAGCATCGTCAGAGGCATACACTTCAGCAATTGAACGTAGCTCTGAGTTTGAACCGAAGATTAAATCTACTGGTGTTGCTGTCCACTTAAGTTTGCCTGACTTACGGTCACGGCCTTCGTAAACACCTTCCTCAGAAGACTTAGACCACTTCGTTGACATATCTAATAGGTTAACGAAGAAATCGTTGCTTAATGTGCCAGGCTTTTTCGTGAATACACCGTGTTTAGTTTGGTCAGTATTTGCGTTAAGGGCACGCATACCACCCAGTAATGCAGTCATTTCTGGTACAGATAAGCTTAGTAAATCAGCACGTTCAACTAACATTTCAGCCGGTGATTTCCATGCTGAGCTGTAGTAGTTACGGAACGCATCTGCTGTTGGCTCAAGTACTTCGAATGATTCAACGTCAGTCATTTCTAATGACGCGTCCATACGACCTGGCTTGAACGGTACTGCGATAGAGAAACCTGCGTCGCTTGCTGCTTTTTCGATTGCAGCCGCACCACCAAGAACAATCATATCTGCTAGTGAAATTTCTTTACCGCCAGATGCTTTTTTGTTGAACTTAGTTTGGATTTTCTCAAGTTTGCTTAGTACTTTAGCTACTTCTTTCGGGTTGTTTACCGGCCAATCTTTTTGCGGAGCAAAGCGAATACGTGCACCGTTTGCACCACCACGCATATCTGTGTCGCGGTAGCTTGCTGCTGATGCCCAAGCAACACGCACTAGTTCAGATACAGATAAACCTGAATCTAAGATGCTAGCTTTAAGTGACGCGATATCTTTGCTATCAACTAGTTTGTGGTCAACCGCAGGGATATAGTCTTGCCAAATTAATACTTCTTCTGGCACTAAGTCACCTAGGTAACGAGCACGTGGGCCCATATCGCGGTGGTTTAGTTTGAACCATGCTTTAGCAAATGCCAGTTCGAACTCTTTCGGGTCGTTTAAGAAACGCTGTGAAATCTTACGGAACTCAGGATCTGCTTTTAACGCGATATCAGTTGTGAACATGATAGGCGCATGACGCTTACCTTTAATGTGCGCATCTGGCACTAGGTTAGACGCTTGACCATTTTCTGGGATCCACTGAGTCGCACCCGCAGGGCTCTTAGTTTTAACCCACTCAAAGCTGAATAAGTTTTGTAGGTAGTTTATTGACCAACGTGTTGGTGTCACTGTCCATGCACCTTCAAGACCTGAAGTAATGGTATCTTCAGAGTGACCTTTACCACATTTGTTTTTCCAACCTAAGCCTTGCTCTTCGATACCTGCTGCTGCTGGCTCTTTGTCTAAACACGTCGCTTTTTTCGCACCGTGTGCTTTACCAAAGCTGTGACCACCGGCGATTAGCGCAACGATTTCTTCATCGTTCATTGCCATGCGGCCGAATGATAAACGAATGTCTTCTGCTGCTAGAAGTGGATCAGGGTTACCGTGAGGGCCTTCTGGGTTTACATAGATTAAGCCCATCTCAATTGCCGCTAATGGGCCTTTAAGTTTGCCTTTTTTGTCACGACGTTCGTCAGTTAACATTTTGCCTTCGGGGCCCCAGTATACGTAATCTGGTTCCCAATCGTCTTCACGACCACCTGCATAACCGAAGGTTTTGAAGCCCATTGATTCAAGCGCAACGTTGCCTGTTAACGCCATTAAGTCAGCCCAAGAAATGCTGCGACCGTATTTTTGTTTTATAGGCCAAAGTAAACGACGCGCCTTATCAAGGTTCGCGTTATCAGGCCAGCTGTTTAATGGGTCGAAACGTTGTTGACCACCGCCTGCGCCACCACGACCATCAAAAGTACGGTAAGTACCTGATGCGTGCCACGCCATACGGATGAAGAACGGACCATAGTGACCGTAGTCAGCAGGCCACCAATCTTGAGAATCAGTCAATACTTTCTCAATATCAGCTTTCACTGCGTTTAGGTCTAACTTTAAGAATTCTTTTTTGTAATCAAAGTAAGGACCCATAGGATCAGACTCTGCGCCATGGGCACGAAGTTGGCTAAGATCTAATTGCTCTGGCCACCAGAATTGGTTTGATTTGATGTCGTTTGTAGCTTGTACGCCTGTTGCCACCAACAGTGATACCGCAACAGCTACTTTAGACAAAGCTGACGTTGATTTCTTAAACATTGTGTTGTCTCCAGTTAGAAGTTGGGTGAAATATAGTTATGTTCTGGTTAACTTTCCACTTACAAACTGGGGTTTAAATCGATTGATAAAATCGAAAAAATAGATGGTGTGATTGATTTTATAGAACAAAGCCAGCAAAAATGCTGGCTCTGGGGGAGGTGTGCAGTAAGCTTAAATTTAGCTTATTGCTTATTCTTCAATAAAGGGTACACCATTTTTGATCCACTCAGCGGCTGGTTTGCCTTTTAAGTAATGATCAAAATATTCCATCATGCGTACTGAGAAATCCACTTGGTTAGGGAATTTCTTCAGGTGATGTGGTTCACCTTCGTATTGTAAGAAGGTGGCATCTTTACCTGCACGACGAAGCGCGAGGTAATATTGAACCCCTTCGTGCCATGGCACAGCGTCATCTTTGTCGCCAAACATAATCAGAATTGGGGTATTCACTTTATCGGCGAAGAACACTGGTGAGTTTTCGATGTATAGCTCTGGCGCTTCGAATAACGTTTTACCAATGCGGCTTTGCCCTGTTTCGTATTGGAACTGACGCGCAAGGCCTGATTTTAAGCGAATACCGCTATATGCACTGGTCATGTTAGATACTGGCGCACCCGATACAACAGCCTTAAACATATCTGTTTGCGTGATCATAAAGGCACTTTGGTAGCCTGCCCATGAGTGACCTTGTAAACCAATTTTATCTGGATCAGCAATGCCTAAATCAATCAACTTTTGAGTGGCGTTGATCATCGTTTGAGTTGACGATTTACCTGGGTGACCAATTTCAAAACGGATATCAGGTAAGAAAATCGCATAACCATTTGAGGTAAACATCGGGAAGTTAGGACGATGATTTAATTCCATTTTCGGGAAGTCATACATGCGTTGGCTCATATAGCGGTAGAAGTACACAACTACTGGAACCTTATCGCCTTTTTTGTAGCCCGCAGGCTTAATTAATACGCCTTGTAAATCTTCCCCATCAAACCCTTTGTAGCTAATAAGCTCAGGTTTTTCACCCCATGCAAAGTTGCTAATTTGTGGGTTAAGGTTGGTAACACGCTGTGGCTTTTTGAAGCTAAAGTCAGTTTGGTAGTAATCAGGGAATTGCTGATATGTTTGCGCAGTAAATAGGTATTTGTCGGCATTTTTCGCCTTTTTAACTACATCATAACGCTTTTTACCTGAAAGTACTTTGCTCACTTTATTGCTTGATAAGTCGAGTTTGGCAATTTCAGTTTGCTTATCTTGCAGGTTAGTTGCGCTTAGCAATAATGTTTCGTCTTTGGCAAAGCCCACTTGGTCTTTATCAAGTTTAATAACACGATATTGGGTATTGGTTTCTTTACCTTGAGTTAAACGGGTTGCTTTTTTAGTTGCGACATCAAAAGCCCAAATATCAAATTTACTGTAAACCAGTACTTGGCTGCTGTCGTTTAACCAGCCAGCAAAACCATAACCCGGTTGAGGCGAAGGGTAGTCATGTTTATCATCAGCAAAAATAGCGTTAATTGCTTTAGATAAGCTTGAAACCTTGTTGTTACCTAAATCTTTGAGCTGTACTTGGCTGTCTTGGAAAAATGCCGCAAATTGACCATTAGGCGCAAGGCTTGGTCTAAACGGGTAGTCGCTGACAATAGCGGTTTGTTTACCGGTTTTAACATCAACACTGAAGTAATCTGCGTAAAAACCGCCATACATAACACGTTCTAGGTAAGGTCGGTCTGAATAGCCTAATAGCGCTTCGCGATGAGTATTTAGCGAAACCTCAGGCATGTTCGGCGTGCTTAACTGCACAACGTGCTGACCATTTACATGATATACCGCTTGGTAGTGACGAAGCTTATTCGCTTTGTTCCATTGTTGCTCTTCGCGAGGCTTAATTTCAGCGTCTTTATTGTGCCAAACGTTGAGGCCCTTTTGGTCGCGAATGGTATCGAAATCATATAAAGAAGCTTCATCTTTGTATTCTTTTGCGGCAACTTTTGCAGCGAGTTTAGGGTGGTTTTCAAAGTATAAACGAGCACCATCTTCAGACCATTTTAGCGATGCTGTTTTGCCAATAGTCCAGCTGCTATCTGCAGAATTAATGGTTGAAAGTGCCCCATTTTGTAAAAGCTGTAAGCTGTGGTCACGGCGGCGTGTATCATCATTCACGTAATTACCAATTAACAGCGCTGCGGTATTGCTGTTTGGTTGCCAAGCTATTTTATTTGCCACAACGCCCGGCTCATCAATCAGTACACTCGTTGCAAAGCCATTATTAAGATCAACTAATACAACTTGGTTGTCGGCACCATCACTGTAGCTTTGGCTTGCTAATAATTGCTCGCCAGTGCTACTCATTGCATAACTAAATACATTATCTACAGTGTGAGTGGTTTTGTCTTGAAGGTTAACAAGCACTAAATCAAAGCTTTTATCTTTTTTATCTGGCTTGATTTCGCTGCTGTTTTCGTCTTTTTCTTCGCCGTCTTTTTTATCTGCTTTCTTATCTAGTCGATAAGCAAGCCATACACCATCATCCGATAGTGCATAGTCTTTTACATCGTTAAAGGTTTGTTGCTCACCATTGTTAGTATTCACTAAAACAAGGTTGTTTTTTAGCTCATCTTTTTTCTTGGTGGTTTCTTTTTCAAGTAGGGTAGGTACCTGAGTAAAAGCCACCCAGTTTGCTGCTTTATTAATAGTTGGGCGAGTACCGCGCTCAACGCTAGTTAGCAGGGTGTTGTTGTTTAATGTATAAACCAGACCTTGTGCATTACCGCGATACGGGTCGGCACTAAAGCTAAGAATTTGGCCATCTTCAGAAAGTTGGGTGCCTTTTGCGTATTTAAAATCAAACACGTCTTTAAATTGCAGAGCTTCTTTCGCACCAACCTGTGCACTACCAAGGCTTGTCACCAAGGCTAAGCTCAAAAGTGATAATTGCGCTTTCATTTATCTTTCTCGTTGTTTTTAAATTGATGCACCCAGTGTAGCGTTTTTAATAAACAATTCGAGTAGATACGATAAGTGGCGTGTTTGGGGAGGTGGAAGGGGATAGTTGCGAGGGGAGAGCTTGTAGGCGTGAAATTCATTTCACGCGAAAAAATTGCACAAAGAGAAGTGAATGAGAAAAGAATGAGGAAAGTTAGAAAGCAGCTTGCTAACTTTACTCTTTCCTCTAGAAGCTTGCTAACTGTTTGGAATTCAATCTGATAGCTGACGGCTGAAGGCTGACAGCTCAAACTTTCCCCTAGCAGCTCACTACAACCAAATCTTCTGTAGCTCTGGCCATTGTTTTTCAAATTGTGCACTTGGTTTTGCTTTAAAGTCGCTGCGCACGAATTGGTTCATCTTACCTTCTACATAGGCGAGTAAGAAGTTGGCTAGGGTGCTTTCGTCTGACTGGAATGCTTTACCTTCGCGAAGTTTGCGTTCGCGTAGCACTTGCTTGAACTGAGTTTCTAGCTTTTCAAATAAGCCTTGTACACGCTCACGTAAACGCTCTTGCTCACCTTGTAAGGCATCACCGGTCAAAATGCGGGTAATGCCCGGGTTTTTCTCGGCGAAGGCTAACAATAACAGCAAAATATTGTATACACGTGTTTGGCTTTCTTTCTCATTTTCTAAAATGAGGTTAATGCGTGATAACAGGGTATCTTCAATAAACTCGATTAGGCCCTCAAACATCCGTGCTTTACTCGGAAAATGACGATATAACGCAGCTTCAGACACACCTACCTCAGCCGCGAGTTTTGCGGTTGTGATACGTTGACCTGGGCTGGTTTCTAACATTTGTGCGAGTGCTTGCAGAATCTGCTCTTTGCGATTACTTCTTTTTGTCGCAGGCATGACCATTCCTTTCTTATAATTTATTACTTGCGCTGTTGGGAGTCAGACAAGCCATTTTTTGTGCAAATGAGTGGCTTATGTTAATGTTTTATTCAGTTTCTTTCCAGCATTTTTACAAACGCTTGGCAAGCTCAGTCATCACGCTCATGGCTAAATCTTTTTTACTTCCCATTGCTAAATCTAGCTGCTCATTGTGCCAGAAGAGTGTTAAAGCATTATGATCAGAGTTAAAGCCAAGGCCTTCTTTTGATACGTCATTTGCGCAGATCATATCGAGGTTTTTATTCTTTAATTTACCTTGTGCATAGCTTGCAACATCTTGAGTTTCTGCCGCAAAGCCAACGGTATAAGGGCGGTTTTCGCTAAGCGCAGCGACGTTAGCGATAACATCTGGGTTTTTAACTAAGGTAAGGGTCAGTTCATCACCTTGCTTTTTCATCTTTTGCTCATGAATTGCAGCTGCACGGTAATCAGCCACTGCTGCACAGCCGATAAAAGCATCCGATTGCGCGGCAAGCTTCATTGAGGCGGTAAGTAATTGCTCAGCACTTTCTATATTAGTAAGCAGGGCATTAGCAGGTGCTGCAATTGTTACGGGGCCTGAAATCAGATTTACCTTTGCACCTAGCGCAAGTGCAGCTTCTGCAAGGGCATAACCCATTTTGCCTGAGCTGTGATTAGAGATATAACGAACAGGGTCGAGGGCTTCTCGGGTTGGTCCTGCTGTAATCGTGACGGTTTTGCCTGCAAGTAATGGCTCTACTTCAGGTTGTGTACAAAGCGCGACTAACTCATGAGGCTCTAACATGCGTCCTGCGCCAAAATCACCACAGGCTTGCTCGCCTTTACCTGGGCCCCAAATAGCCACGCCACGTTCGCTAAGTGTGGCAAGATTGGCTTGTGTAGCAGGGTGGGCATACATTTGTTGGTTCATTGCTGGTGCAACAGCTACCTTTGCAGGGGTAGCCAGTAGTAGGGTTGTCAGTAAGTCATCTGCAATACCCATCGCCATTTTTGCTAAAATATTACTGGTTGCAGGGGCGACTAAAATAAGGTCTGCCCATTTGGCAAATTCGATATGACCCATCGCGGCTTCTGCTGCTGGGTCGAGTAATGAATCAGAAACAACCTCACCGCTTACCGCTTGCATAGTTAAAGGAGTAATAAAGTGTTTTGCTGAGTCGGTCATGACGACTTTTACTTCACAGCCTTGATCTTTTAAACGGCGAACAAGTTCTGCGCATTTATAGGCTGCAATACCACCACTCATACCTAGCAGGATTTTTTTATTTACTGATTTTGTCATTACGTGAAATTTAACCTTTGTCGATATGGGCTAACGATAGCAAATCTTTACCGATAGCATGAAGTTTTCTTTTATACAGACAGGAAAAAATTGGATTTTATAGTACAGTTTAATAAGTGGAATAGTTGTTTTAAGGATGAAGCAATGCCATTAACCGATCTACCTTTATCAGCAAGGCCGCGGGAGAAGTTACTTGCCCAAGGAGCCAAAGCACTCTCAGATGCAGAGTTATTAGCAATATTCTTACGTACCGGTGTGCCGGGTATGAATGCCATTGAGCTGGCGGAGCACCTGCTCGATATAAACAGCACTTTGCACGACTTATTTAATGCATCTGAACAAGAGTTTTGTGCCCAAAAGGGTTTAGGGGCCGCTAAGTATGTGCAGCTTCAAGCGGTACTTGAGCTAAGCCGGCGCTATATGCTTGAGCAATGTAAGCGCGAGGCACTATTTACTTCGCCGCAAGCCGTGTATGACTATTTAACTATTCAGCTGCGAGGCTTACAGCAAGAAGTATTTATGGTGCTGTACTTAGATAGTCAAAACCAGCTAATTAAAGACGAAGTACTTTTTTACGGCACTATTAATGCCGCTTCTGTTTATCCACGCGAAGTTGTTAAAGCTGCACTGCGTAATAATGCGGCGGCTCTAATACTTGCTCATAACCACCCAAGTGGGGTTGCTGAACCTAGTCAGGCCGATAAATTAATCACCACTAAGTTACAGCAAGCCTTAGCCTTAATTGACATAAACGTGCTGGATCACATCATAGTGGGTGGTGAAAATTGTGTTTCGTTTGCTGAAAGAGGGCTTATATAGAGCCAACTGTATTAGAGAGTGTGTTAAAAATGAGCAGTTTAGGGCGATTTTAGAAATTAGTTTAATTTAAATGCAGTTTTTACTTTCCCTAAGGGCATTCGATCTTTATAATTAGCCGCTATCAAATTTACACATGAGCTGATTGGATAAGATCTGTTACTTGATCTTTGCCTGTATAAGCTGTATAAAGAGCGCCCTTCGATTTATCCCGGGGCACAAATACTGGCCTAAGGGAAAATTAAGCTCGAGCGAAGTTATTGGAGATATATAGACATGTCTAAAGTATGTCAAGTTACAGGTAAGCGTCCAGCGGTTGGTAACCACCGTTCACACGCGAGAAACGCGACTAAACGTCGTTTCCTACCTAACCTACAAACTCACCGTTTTTGGGTTGAAAGTGAAAAACGTTTTGTAACACTACGCACTACTACTAAAGGTATGCGTATTATCGATAAAAAAGGCATCGACGCGGTTCTTACAGAAATCCGTGCTCGTGGCGAAAAAGTTTAAGGAACTGAATCATGCGCGATAAGATCCGTTTAGTTTCAACTGCTGGTACTGGTTTTTTCTACACTACCGACAAGAACAAGCGTAACATGCCTGAAAAAATGGAAATCAAAAAATACGATCCTAAAGCTCGTAAACACGTGATTTTCAAAGAAGCTAAAATCAAGTAATTTTAGTTTTCAGAATATCAAAAACCCAGCTTCGGCTGGGTTTTTTGTTTTTAGCGTTTAGAAAATCTTAATAGGGCACAATAATCTAGCTTGGCTTGCTGTTTTATCTTGCTTAATTATCAATCTAAGCGTAAAATGCGCGCTCATTTCGGCTTATTAAATTTAATTCCTTGCCTTAAACCGACTGGCCGAAACGGTAGAAGGCTCTATTAACCGTAAGGAATATCCATGCGTCATTACGAAATCGTATTCATGGTTCACCCTGATCAGAGTGAGCAAGTACCTGGTATGATCGAACGTTATACTGGTTCTATCACTGAAGCTGGTGGTACTATCCACCGTCTTGAAGACTGGGGCCGTCGTCAATTGGCTTACCCAATCGACAAGCTTCACAAAGCTCATTATGTTCTTATGAACGTTGAAGCACCTACTGAAGTAATCAGCGAGCTAGAAACTACTTTCCGCTACAACGATGCAGTGCTTCGTAACTTAGTTATGCGTACTAAAGACGCTGTAACTGAAGCATCTCCTCTTGCGAAAGAAGAGAAGAAAGAAGCACCAGCTGCTTAATCGTTTTGAGTTCAAGCATGGCGCTTGCAGTTGAGACAAAAAGATGAGCCAACCGCTTAATCCTTATATGAATCAGCTGACATTATCTGGGGTTGTTTGTAAAACACCTAAATATAGTCAAAGCCCTGCTGGTATACCGCATTGTATTTTTGTTCTTGAACATAAATCGATGCAAGTTGAAGCAGACCTTAACCGTAATAGTTATGTCAGGCTTCAAGTTGTTGCCAGCGGCACGCCAATGCAACAACAAACTCAACAATTGCACGTTGGGCAACAAGTGCAAGTGACGGGGTTTTTAAACCGTCACGAAGGCCGAAACGGCTTAAGCCAATTGGTCTTGCATGCTCAACATATAGAAAGAATTTTTTGAGGAATTTTACTCATGGCACGTTATTTCAGACGTCGTAAGTTCTGCCGCTTCAAAGCGGAAGGCGTACAACAAATCGATTATAAAGATCTAGCTACTCTTAGAAACTATGTTACAGAAAGTGGCAAAATCGTACCTAGCCGTATCACAGGTACTAGCGCTAAATATCAGCGTCAGCTAGCAACTGCTATCAAGCGTGCTCGCTACTTAGCCCTTCTTCCATACACTGACTTACATAAGTAAGCAGCGGATTAACAGTTTTTAAAAGGTGTAGAGACATGCAAGTTATTCTACTAGACAAGATCGCAAACCTAGGTGGCCTAGGTGACCAGGTTGTAGTTAAATCTGGCTTCGCACGTAACTTCCTTTTCCCACAAGGTAAGGCAGTTCCTGCAACTAAAGCTAACATCGAAACTTTCGAAGCACGTCGTGCTGATTTAGAAGCTAAGATCGCTGAAGATCTAGCTGCTGCTCAAGCTCGCGCTGACAAGTTAGAAGCATTAGCTGAAGTTACACTAGTTTCTAAAGCTGGTGACGAAGGCAAATTATTCGGTTCTATCGGTACTCGCGACATCGCTGAAGCTATTTCAGCTGTTGGCGTTGAAGTTGCTAAATCAGAAGTTCGTTTACCTCTAGGTACTATCCGTGAGACTGGCGAATTTGACGTAGCAATCGCAGTACACTCAGACGTATCGGCTACTATCAAAGTAATCGTTATCGCTGAAGCTTAATAGCAATATTAAGTAAAAAAAGCCGCACTTAGGTGCGGCTTTTTTGTGCCCGAAATTTATGAATTGTAGCATTTTGTACCGCTATTGCTTCTTCGTTGATCATTCAATAGTATTGGTTTCTATATTTTAAACATATAAATGCCATCCTATAATCTTACCTATTTTACAAACATACGTTCTTTTTTCTTAATTTTCTTGTTCTTATTAGTATAATCGAATGAGTAAAAGTAAATTGGTTAAAATTGACACTGACAACGCTGTCATTTATATTGTGCTGGTTAAAAAGTATTAAGGGGTTGAGGTTGAAAAGTGCATTAGTACCACATGGAATGGGTAAACAAACAGGCTTTACATTAGTAGAAATTCTTATCGTGATCGCTATTTTAGGGATTTTATATAGCGTAGCATTGCCTGCTTACACTGAGCACATGCAACGTAGTCGCCGTGCTGATATTCAACAAGAGTTACTGCAATACAGCGCCAGTCTTGAACGTATTTATTCACGAAATGGCGGCTACCCTAATGCATTTGCAACTCAAAATACTGACTATTACACCTTTACCTACACAGCAACAGATAAAGTATCAGGTGCTGTAAGCGACTTTAAAAATCGTGGCTACAGTTTAAAAGCCGCTCCTAAATCGGGTTCGGCGCAAGCAAGTGATCGCTGTGGTGACTTAACCGTTAAACATGATGGTAGTTATAGCGCTTCATTTAGTGATTGCTGGGAGTAACACAATTGCGTCGAATTGCAGGGTTTACCTTAATTGAGTTAATGGTTGTGCTGAGTGTTATTGGCATTATGGCAGCCCTTGCTTTTCCGTCTTTTAGCAACAAATTTTGCAAGATCGCGTGGTAACAACTGCAAATCAATTAAATAGCGCCTATAAATTTGCACGCAGTGAAGCGGTCAAACGCGACAAACCTATTAACCTAGTTGTCAGTAATAATAGCTGGCAAGTGACCCTCAACGAGGGCGGGGTAGACACAGTTTTAAAAGAATTTTCGGTTACAAAAAGCGGAGTTACCGTCAACTTAGTCGCATTGGCCATTAGTGCCAGTGGTGAAGTTGATAAACAAGCTGAAATTTTAGTGAAAGATGAACACACAAACACCACAGATTACGTGATGTGTGTGCTTAAAAGTGGCCAAAACTGGTTAGTAGAAAATTCACAGCGAGGATGTGCATGAATAAGCAGGCAGGCTTTTCATTATTAGAAGTGATGATTTCAGTGGTGATCGCTGGCATCGCATTATTAGGCTTGGCGGCAGCGCAGCTAAAATCGCTGCAATATGCAACCAATAGCTTTAATTACACCGTGTCACTTATTCAAGGGCAAAACACCATTGAGCGGTTATGGCCGCGTATTTGTGAAATTCAAAAAACCAATACCGCACTTTTTCAAGACGCGACATTTAGAGCTTCGCTCGCGCCACAAGTGAGTGATTATCAACTGACAATCCCAGCTACTTACAGTGATGATATGCAAGTTAATGTGGCTTGGGTCGATAAGCGCATGACAGACAATGCAGAAAATCAAATTAGTCTAAATGCCAGTTTCCCTGATTTAACGGCGGTGTGCTCATGAATAAACGCGTTCAGGGTTTTACCTTAGTTGAACTGATGGTGGCATTGGCAGCTGGCGCTTTTTTATTAGCTGGGGTGAGCTTGTCTTACTCGGCGATTAAAAGCACGATTGAGGTGAGTAAAGAGCTTGAAAACGCTCAAGAAGTGATTCGCTATACCAGTAAAGTATTCAACCGCAGCATAAAGCAAACACAACTAACACCCACCATCAGTGCAGATAAAAGCACGATTACTATTACTCAGCCAAGTGGTGTCATTGCCTGTGATGGCTCTGCGACAACTGCGCAGGTGGTTGAAGTATATAGCTTAAATGGCAGTAACTTAATGTGTTCACTCGATGGTGCTGCCTCAGAGCGATTACTGACAGGTATCGAAGCTTTGTCATTTGATATCGCCGGTGAGCTTGTAACCGTTACTGTAAAGCCAAATGATTTACCTGCTCAATTTGGCAATGGCATTAATATTGATATTGCCTTAACCAATGCAATATTAGTCAAAGCATACGGAGCTGGCAGTGTATAACAAGCAAAAAGGTTTCACCCTAATTACAGTGTTGATCTTGACCAGTATGGCCAGCATCGTGGTGCTTAGTTCGCTACGTGAAAACATTGTTCAAGAACGCTTAAGTGGTAACTTCCAAAAGAAATTAAACAGCCGCTTAATGGCTGAAAAAGGTGTGTTTGAGCAAGCTAAGTTATTGCAACAAACCTTGAATGAGGAAGGTGTATTAGCGGTTGAAGATTTGATCAGTAAAACCAGTAATGCATCGGGCTCTGGTGTTATCGCTGATGATGCCATTTTTAATGCCAGTTTAAGTCAAAACGCTGCCGGTGAGCTTGAAATTGCAAGCTTAGGGCAACGATTTGATGGTGACGCACAAAGTAACTTAGTCGCCCGTTTTGCAGTACAAGGCGCGAAAGGTAGCTCTGTTTTCACTAATGCGATGGTGGGGTGTAAAGGGGTTAACTTGTCGGGTAGTGGTAGTATCGATAGCTATGATTCGAGCAAAGGCGCCTACGAAGAAACTAAATCGAATGATGGTGATGTTTCAACTATAGCTGGTGATTCAGATGTGGTGCTATCGGGTCACTCACCGATAAAGGGCGATGTAAAAGCGACCGGGGTTATCTACTTAAATGGTTCATCACCAATTATTGGTAATATCCATTCAAATACCGGTGTTTATATCTCTCCTGGCAGTGGTTTACGTGTTGACGGTAATGTCTATACCCGAGGTTATTATACCCATCGTGGGGGGACTGTTTCGGGCGTTGTGCGAGCCAATGGTGATGCAAAAATGCAGTGGTCTACATTCATTACGAATAGCCAAGGCGAAGCGCTGGATATTATGTATGGCGGCTCAGGCGATTTTAAAGACACCTACAATAATCAACAAGATGGTGTGCACTACAGTGATAGCAAGTTTAATGTAAACCCGAATGTTGAGTCGATAACTGTTGCTGACCCAACAGCCCCTGATTATGACCCAACAAATCCAGACACCAGCTGCGACCCGTTAATTTTGCCAGAGAAAATGACAGACATCACAGACCAAGTGAGCAGTTATAGTTCTGTTTCGATTGGTCCTACGCAACAATTTAAACTTAATACTGAAAAGGGCTTTTTTAGTAGCGGTGGTAGCCAAGTAATTTTGCCAAACCTTGCCGATGTTTTCTTGTTTAACTCTAAAGCGCAAAACCAAGCTAATGGCAGTAACAGTAAAGAGTATATCTTTGCACTTGATAGGCTCAAAATGACCAGTGACGGCAAAATGGAAGTTTCTGGTGGTGATGTTATTTTACTGATTGATGGCGACTTTTCGATGGAAGGGGATACTAGCCTAACAATTAAAAAAGACAGTAGCTTAACAGTGTTATTAACCGGAAAAGTAAATATTGGTGCAGGCGCAAAAGTCATTACTGAGCAGGAAGGATTAACCACCAGTGGCCATCCATCGTTATCATTTTATTCATCATTTAATGGTGTAAATGGCGTGCAATTTAGTGGTGCTGCGAATTTATATGCGGCTATTTATGCCCCTTTGACAACAGTAAAGCTATCGGGCAGTGGTGAGCTGTTTGGTAGTGTGCGTGGCTCAACAATTACCGCAACAGGGGGCAGTGGTGCTCATTATGATGCGGGTTTATTACAAGTACAAAATGGCGGCACGCCTGCTTCTTCGGCACGCATCGTATTTTTAGGTTGGAGCTACAAAACTGCAGAAACGACTGAAGAAGAAAGCGAAGCATCACCTGGAGAATAACGCAAAGCCCCAAATAAAATTGTGTAAGCTCAATTATTTGTAGCTTACACAAAAAAAATTAATTTCATTTAAACCTTTTGAATCCTTCCTTACGTCTAATACACTAAATTCACAACAATAATCATAAAGGACAACATCCAGGATGTTGATAGATGCAGAACAAGCGTTCGCCCAGCAAAGTGAGCATGCCTTGATTGAGCGCGTAAAAAGCGGTGATCAAGCTGCCTATGCAACACTTTATGAGTTGCATGTGAAGCGGGTATATAGCCTATGTTTGCGATTACTTGCAGATAAAGAGCACGCCGAAGATGCAACACAAGAAGTGTTTGTACAGTTGTGGCACAAAATCGCTAACTTTGATGGACGCTCACAATTTTCGACTTGGTTACACAGTGTTACAAGCAATATTGCGATTAGCTACATTCGCAAACATAAAAGCTGGTTTCAAAAAGTAGTGAGTTTTGAACAAAGCGGAATGGATGAGCAAAGCGCAGCAGATTGCGGTGGCTTTAACGGCCTCGATAAATTAGTACTGAGACTACCTGAGCGAGCACGTATGGTGTTTGTGCTCCATGCAATTGAAGGTTATCGCCATGAAGAGATAGCAAGCATGCTTGATATGGCGGTCGGTTCAAGTAAATCGCAATTTCACCGTGCAAGGCAGTTATTAAAAGAGTGGTATGAAAATGAGTAAGCCAGAATTTGAACAATTTTTAAATGACTCGCTTAACCAGCAGCAAGATATTAGCCCTGATAAAGATCTTTGGCCCGGTGTTGAGCGAGCAATTGCAACAGGGCAACCAGAGCAAACTGATAAGCCAAACCATGGCTGGAATAAACTCGCTGCAGTTGCCGCTTGTTGTATAGCCGCACTATTGACCGTACAGCTTTTTGTTGGCCAAGGTGAGCCAAATAGCATGATGGCAATGAGTGACTATTTTACCAAGCAAAAGCAAGGTTTGTTAGTGCAGTATCAAAATCAACCTGCATTAACCGACAACTGGCAGCAACAACTAAAAGAGTTAGAAGAAGCCGAAAGTGCCATTAAGCAAGCACTTGAGAATGAACCTGAAAACCCAGCTTTATTACAAATGCTGTCGCAGGTTTATCAGCAACAATTGGACTTAATTAACAAGGTGCATGCATCGAAGTGGCAAACGATTTAGGAGTGACAATTATGAAATTACTAGCCTTAACTTTAGGATTACTGCCACTGATGGCAATGGCGGGACAAACCATTAATGAGCAAATTGATGTACCTGCCAATAAACGCATTTTTATTGAAAACCAACGTGGTGATGTACGCATTGAAGGATGGGATAAACCACAACTTAAAATCGAAGGTGAGCTTGACGATAAGGCACAAGGCTATCGTTTAGAGGTTGAAGGAAGCCGTGTTGAATTTATCGTAAAAATGCCGCGAAATTTAGGTGGCTGGAATAGTGGTGACGGCTCTCGATTAACCATTTACATGCCAAAAAGCAGTGAGCTTGAATTTGCTGGGGTGAATGTCACAGTTAGTGCTAAAGAGCTTGAAGCAGGCGCAGAGATTGATACCGTCAACGGTGATATCACAGTGCAAGATATTAGCGGCAACATGAGCTTTGAAACGGTCAATGGTGATGTAAATGCCAACGACTTAAACGGTGATATTCGTTTTGAAACAGTCAATGGTGAAATTAACGATAAAAACTCGCAAGGTGCTTTACGCTTTACCGCGGTGAATGGCGACATTAAGTCAAAAACCAAAGCACAAGATGTGCGCCTTGAAAATGTAAACGGTGATATCGACTTTGCTTTTGATACAATAAAAAAGCTGCGCATCAATACCGTAAACGGTGAAGCAGAAGTTCACATCAATAAGCTGCTTGAAGATGCTAATATTCGTTTTGAATCAGTCAGTGGTGACGCCGAGTTTTACTTCCCAGCTGATGTATCGGCAAAGTTTGAAATTGAAGCTCACGCTAACGGTAAAATCGTTAATGAGCTTAGTGATGACAGAGCAACGAAGGCGAAATACGGCCCATCTAGCGACTTAGAATTTAGTATTAACGGTGGGGATGCTGATATCGAAATGGATACGATTAGCGGACGCATTGAACTTCGTAAACAGAAATAACGATTAGGGTTACAATAAAGCGGGAAGTTTTCCCGCTTTACTATTTGCACAGCCTTAGCAAGTAGATAGAATAGAGCCATTCAATTTTAGTTTTGTGATGTTATGGCCAAACCAGATAAGCAAGTCGATACGTTAAAAGTCCCTCCCCATTCAATAGAAGCTGAGCAATCTGTTTTAGGTGGTTTAATGCTTGATAATCAAGCGTTTGACCGAGTTGCTGAGTTAGTGGTTGCGCAGGATTTTTATACCCGAACCCATAAGCTGATTTTTGAAGCGATGGTGAATCTTGCTGAAGGGGGTGATCCAATCGATTTGATCACTATTTCTGAGAGCTTAGAGAAAAATAATCAGTTAAGTAGTGTTGGTGGCTTTGCTTACCTTGCTGAAATTGCCAAGAACACGCCAAGTGCGGCGAACATTGATGCTTACGCGAATATCGTGCGAGAGCGCGCTGTTATTCGTGAAATGATTGGTGTTGCGAACGAAATTGCAGAAGCTGGTTTTAGCCCTGAAGGGCGTACCAGCCATGACCTGCTCGACTTTGCTGAAAGTAAAGTATTCAAAATTGCTGAGCAGCGCAGTAAAAGCACTGAAGGTCCACAAAGCTTACACAGTATCTTAGAAAAAACCGTTGATAAGATTGAAGAGCTTTACCAGTCGCCGCAAGATGGTGTGACCGGCGTAAGTACGGGTTATACCGATCTAGATAAAATGACGGCGGGTATGCAGCCTTCTGACCTTATCATTGTGGCGGCACGTCCATCGATGGGTAAAACGACCTTTGCGATGAACTTAGCCGAACACGCTGCGATGACACAAGATAAGCCTGTACTCATTTACTCACTAGAGATGCCTTCAGAGCAAATCATGATGAGGATGCTGGCATCTCTAGGCCGTATTAACCAAACTAAGGTGCGTACTGGTCAGCTTGATGATGATGATTGGGCGCGTTTGTCGTCAACCATGGGCTTGTTGATGGAAAAAGGTAAAATGTATGTGGATGATGCATCAGGCCTAACACCAACGGATGTGCGCTCGCGGGCTCGTCGTATTGCCCGCGACCATGGCGGTATTAGTATGATCATGGTTGACTACTTGCAGTTAATGCGTGTGCCAAGCTTGTCGGACAACCGTACCTTAGAGATCGCTGAAATCTCTCGTTCATTAAAAGCACTGGCAAAAGAGTTGCAGTGTCCGGTTATTGCACTATCGCAGCTTAACCGTACCCTAGAGCAACGTGCTGATAAACGCCCAATCAACTCCGACTTACGTGAATCAGGCTCAATCGAGCAGGATGCCGACTTAATCATGTTTATTTACCGTGATGAAGTGTATAACGAAGACAGCACAGAAAAAGGCGTGGCCGAAATCATCATCGGTAAACAGCGTAACGGTCCAATCGGTAAAGTACGTTTAACCTTCCAAGGTCAATTCTCGCGTTTTGATAACTACGCGGGTCCAGCTATGGACGACGAATACTAATGCGCTTAGCCATTGCCGAAATCAACCTAAAAGCACTTGCTCATAATTTAGCACAAGTGAAGCGCTTTGCGCCTGGTTGCAAAGTAATGGCAGTGCTTAAAGCCAATGCCTATGGCCATGGCTTAGTTAAAATTGCTCAATATCTAAATGATGCCGATGCATTTGCGGTTGCTCGAATAGACGAAGCGCTAGCGCTACGTGCAGGTGGACTAACAAAACCGATTGTATTGCTTGAAGGTTTTTTTCATAAAGATGATTTACCTATCTTGCTTGCCAATAACTTTCAAACCATTATTCACGATGAAAATCAGCTCGCAACGCTTGAAAATACAAGCCTTGACGCACCAATTGCGTGCTGGTTAAAGGTGAATACGGGTATGCATCGATTGGGTATTGCGCCATCGCAATTTGAGTCTTTCTACAGTCGCTTAAAAGCAAGCCCAAATGCCCGCGATGACATTAAGTTAATGACGCATTTCTCGTGCGCCGATGATATCAATGATGAAAAAACCGCTCAGCAAATTGCCTTATTTGATTCTTTGGCAGATGGCAAAAGTGAGCAGCATTGCCTTGCAAACTCTGCTGGCATTATTGCTTGGCCAAAAGGTCATGGCGAGTGGGTGCGCCCTGGCTTGATGCTTTATGGCGTATCGCCAATGCTTAATGGCGTAGGGCAACAGCACGGACTAGAGCCTGTTATGCGTTTAACAACGCGAGTTATCGCGATACGCGATGTCGATGCCGATCAGTGTGTTGGCTATGGTGGACGCTGGCACAGCGATAAACCGACTAAGCTTGCGGTAGTTGCGATGGGCTATGGTGATGGTTATCCTCGTCATGCTGACCAGGGCACACCTGTGGTTATTAAATCGCAACGCTATGGTATTGTTGGCAGTGTAGCGATGGACATGATCACGGTGGATATTGGTGATAACCGCGACAACATCAAAGTGGGTGATGAGGTGATTATGTGGGGGCCTGAGCTACCCGTTGAAGAGATTGCCCAGTGCGCAACAACCATTCCTTACGAGTTACTGTGTAATATCACCCCACGTGTAAGCTACGAGTATCAAGAGTAACTTTGTTACTCTTTAATAAAATACACGTCACTGAAACCCATTCGTGCGAATTCTTGGTCACGAAAGTTACGTACTGCTGCAGAGCCTTTTGAAGTCATTTCGACTTGCTGTTCCATCTTTAAATAATTGGTTAAATCAATGCCTTCAGCCGCTGCAATAGCATGGTACATATCGCGGTATTTATCTTTTGCAAAATTGATTTCGCGAGGCTGATTTTTAAATTTGTAGGTAATGCGGCGTGCCATAATGAATCCTCAATGTTTATCGGGGCTAATTTTACACTAAAAAATAACCATAGCCATGACTTGTTAGTATAAGCGGGTTACAATGCAATACTTTTCAAAGACTCGGTAAATCATAATGAAACTTTCAGTAGAGATCAGTAAGTACCCACTACATCAAGACTACATTCCGTTTATCAAAGGTTTTATTGACCGCGTAAACAGTTACGAAGGTCTTAAAGTGATCACCAACACCTTATCTACTCAGATTTTTGGTGATTATGATTTAGTGATGTCTATACTCAATACTGAAATCAAACGTTCTTATGAAGAGTTTGGTAAAGCTATTTTCGTCTGTAAATTCTTACATGGTGACTTGTCGCCTAGCGAAGACTAAACCCTAAAGTAGCGCGTGTTATGGAATTTTTAAGCGAAACCTTCTCTGGCTTTACTGCCATGTCGCATTGGGAATATATTGCTGTTGCCTTATCGATGGCGTATTTACTGTTAGCGATTAAAGAAAGCTTATGGTGTTGGCCAGCCGCGTTTGTGAGCACCTTTATTTATACCGTAATGTACTGGAATGGCGCACTGTTGATGGAGTCGCTACTTAATTTTTACTACATGTATATGGCGGTATATGGTTGGGTGGTTTGGCGCAGGGGCATGAATAATAAAGATCATCTGCCCATTATTTCATGGTCGTTAAAGCGTCATGCGGTGATTTTGCTTGCCACCTCACTGGCTTCAGTTGCCATAGGTTTTGTGATGACCAATTACACTCACGCTGATTTTGCTTATTTAGACAGCTTTACCACCTGTTTTGCGGTGGTGACAACCTACCTTGTTGCCAAGAAGGTACTGGAAAACTGGTTGTACTGGATTGTGATTGATGCAGCATCTATGTACCTATACTTTGAAAAAGGGTATTACCCAACCTTAGTACTTTTCGTGTTTTACACCATTATGGCCGCGTGGGGCTTTAAAACCTGGTATGAAGAATACGAGCAGCATCAGGCTAAGCCGCTTGCACAGCTATAGATGAAAACTGAGCAACAAATTCACGCGCTTTTTACGCGCTTCAACTCACGTTTAGTCATCACCTCAATCAGTCCACTGGTTGAGGGGTTAAGCAATGATAACTACCTAGTTAAAACAGCAAGCCAAGATTTCTTGGTTAAGCACTATCGCGACCACTGGCCGGCGATTGGTCTTGCAGCGCAAGCGCATTTTGCAAAGCAAAGCTGCTGCCCAGACCCACTTTGGTTAGAGCAAGCAACCGATACGGCTATTTTCGAATACGTGGCAGGCAGCATTGCCAGCGGTGAATTTTGTAGTAGCTTATTGCCCGACTTAGTTAATTTACACCGTTACCCTGTGCTTACTGAGCCGATGGATATAGCTTACGAAATTAACTACTACCAGGAAACAGAGCGTTACCAGCAACATGCTGAGCTAATTGAACGGTCACTGGCTTATATTGCTTCAGCGCCTAAAGACATGGGCTTTTGTCATAATGATTTAGTGAAAGAAAATATCATTGTGAATGAGTCGGGTATGTTTTTAATCGACTTTGAGTATGCCAAAAGCAACGATGTTTATTTTGACTTAGCTGCGCTGGTGGTGAGCTTTGCGTTAAATGATGAGCAGCAACTGGCGTTGCTTAAACGCTATCAAGCGTTAGTGTGCGAACATCACGAGTTTTACTTATCAGTTGAAAAGCTTGCGGCATTTCATGCGCTGTTTTTGCTTTTATGTATTTGTTGGTACGAACAACGTGGTGCGATGGATAAAGTGGCGCCCCTGCTAATACAGCTTAACCACTTCATAGAAAAAGCTAAAAATTAAAGACCGCCAATTCGCTCGGCAAGTTCTTTATATTTTTTTACGTCTTCTGGATCAAACAAAGGCTCCCCTTTGTCATCTTGTGATTTCGAGATCAGTAAATGCTCGCGAGCAAGACGTTTTACGCGTTCGACTTTTACACCTAAAAACTCCGCGACTTGCTCTGTAGACATTAAACTCATGATCAAATTCCCCTTACATGGCAATACAGCCACCTTGTTATTAATTTTATTAAGTATACGTTAATACCTTGGTTCTGCACGAAAGTGAAGTGTTTTAATGCAAATTGCTGAATTTATGTGCATATAAAGGCCTCGATGCTAGCATTTAGCACAAGATGCCATTATCATTGCCGGGTTGTCATGCTGATATCGCGAGTCAGTATTGACGACGACAAATGTGCTCTCGTGGTGAAATGGATATCACGTGGCCCTCCGGAGGCTAAGTTGCAGGTTCGATCCCTGCCGAGAGCGCCATTTGCTCTTCAATTCAATGTTTAATTCCCCAATAATATCAGCCTTTCGTTTTTTAAAATTTTCTTTTAATCTTTAGAAAAGTCGATAAAAAGTAATTTAATCGTTTTTTCTATCTTTATAAGTCTATTGTCAGGGAATGAATGAGTAAAAATATTAATCATCACCAGCTACCTTTATTTGAGTTTGATGGATCAAATTCTAAGAAGCTGGATAGCAAAGATGATTCTGAATTTTCTAAATATATTGTTTATGTAGATGAGAGCGGGGATCACAGCTTACAAAGCGTTGATGATAATTATCCTATTTTTGTATTGGCATTTTGTGTATTTCATAAACGTCATTACAGCGAATCTATAGTTCCAGCTTTAGAAAAATTTAAGTTTAACTTTTTTGGTCATGATCAGCTCGTATTACATGAGAATGAAATTAGGCGTCGTAAGAATACCTTTAAGATACTTAATAATCGTTCACTACAAACAAGGTTTTTAGATGATTTAACTGAAATAAGGCCTTGTTGATCAAATGCAACTCTCTAATAAACTCACTTAACTTACTGATATTTAGGCAGACCAAGGGTGTTGATCTTATTTAGCGCCTTCACTTTGATCATCGCTTCAACCAGTTGGCGATTGTA